>DRHY01000096.1 GCA_011052985.1 Methylophaga thalassica | reverse complement strand
TAATTACTGCAAATGATGGTCAACAAGCACTGAGATGTTTAGAAAATGACAACGATATTTCTCTCATCTTGATGGACTGCCAAATGCCTGTTATGGATGGTTTTACCACTACACAGGCAATAAGAAATGGTGAAGCTGGTCATCATTTTATAAAAACCCCTATCATTGCTATGACAGCGGGTGCGATGACAGGTGATAGAGAAGCTTGTTTAAAAGCAGGCATGAATGATTATCTAAGTAAACCCATTGATGCTGAAGAGTTAGAGATGAAAATATTGACATGGTTAGATTCTAGAAGTGACCACCCTACTCTAGCAATTGATCTCGAAGAGGAGTCATCTATGAATAAGCCAGTGATTATTGATAACAGTATCTGGGACAAAGAATCTGCCTTACAGCGGCTGCTCGATGATGAAGCGCTGTTATTAAAAATGTTGTTGTTATTTGAATCCACAAAACTAGAATGTGAACAGCTGATTGCTAATGCAATCGCACATAATGATTATAAAGCGATAAAGTCTGCTGCCCACAAACTTAAAGGCAGCGCCTCTGCTATTGGCGCTGTGCAAGTTGTTGAAACAACGGCATTAATAGAAAATGCAGCCAGCGAAGAAAATAACCACATTATAGAGGCAGAGCATGTTCGTCTCAAACAACAGCTAACTGATGTGCAAACACTAATTAATAGCTATATTGATGAGCATAACCAATAATCGCAAAACGTTGATAAAACATCACTACTCATCAATAATACTTATAACTATCTAGCGCACAATGAAGGAGCAAAATGAATGTTTTAATTGCTGATGACGACCCGACAATACGCTTAACATTGTCATCGCTTCTCAGTTCTACAGGCTGTGACCTGATGGAGGCTGCGAATGGAGAAGACGCTCTAGCAATTATTGATTCTGAAAACTCACCAGAACTGATTCTGCTTGACTGGAATATGCCGGGTTTAAGTGGCGTTGAGGTAACACGAAGACTGCGAGCAGGCTCACAGGAAAATCGACCTTACATCATTATTGTTTCTTCATATCATGAACCGTTACAGATTATAGAAGCCCTTGATGCTGGCGCAGATGATTTTATTACCAAACCCATTGATGGCCGCTTCTTAAAAGCAAAATATAATGTCGCTGAGCGTATTTTAACGGCGCAGAATAAATTAAATCAGGCAAATAAAGTATTAGAAAGACTGGCTTATTTCGATGAGTTAACGGGTGTGATGAATCGTCGAGCAGGAATGGTCTCTGTTGAAATTGAGTTAGAACGTTGTCTACGCAGCCGCGATGTCCTGGCTGTTGCCATGTTAGATATCGACTTTTTTAAGCGTGTGAATGATTCACTTGGTCACATAGCGGGTGATGAGGTGCTGCATGAATTTGCAACCAAAATTCATGCCGAATTACGGCCTTATGACGTCATCTGTCGGTATGGTGGCGAGGAGTTTTTTATCGCCGCTTCTATGAAACATGAAGCTGAATGTGAGCGACTGTTTGAACGGCTGCGATTAGCTATTGAAAATATGGTGTTTAACAATTATCCGGAGTTAAAAATCACGACCAGTATCGGCGTGTTTATTGATAAACCAGTCGAACAAGAGGATGTTAAATCGCTTGTTGAAAAAGCCGATAAAGCCCTATACAAAGCAAAAGAAAGTGGCAGAAATAAAGTCATCATTGAACGAAAGTCAGATAATTCCCCTCCCGTTGTTTAATTGTAATGAATCCAGTCAGCTATTTCTTCAGCAATTAATTTATAACCTTGGGCATTAGGATGAATAAGATCCGACTTCAGGCTAGAGTCAACTATTTGGATAATATCATCTTCAAGGCGCACCGATTTTTTATCAGCTACTGATGCGTATACCGGTGAGTTATTCAGCGTAAACTTAAGTTCCGGCACAGAAACCAATAAAACCTCAGCTCCACTTTGTCTAATCAAATCAATCATATTGCTAAGATTTTGTTCGAGTGCTTTTGTGTCTAGACGACGAATCAAGTCATTAGCACCATGACATAAAATAACCAGTGTCGGTTGATACTCTTCCAGCAGTTTTGGTAAACGCTGTAATCCGTCTTGACTAATTTCACCGGGGATTCCGGCATTGATCACCTGATGTCCAGTTAGGTTTTCTAAAATGGCTGGATAACTCTCCGTTTTCGGTGCACCGGTTCCATAGGTGAGGCTGTCACCTAAGGCTAAAATAACAGCATCGTCTGACAAGCTAAATTTATCATCCACTTTGTCATTGTTGCATGCCACTAGACATACCGTTATGACACACAAGACAATCATTTTTAGCTGTCTTGTTTTGATTAAGCTCATGATGTAAGGGCTAATGTAGAAGGAAATAGGCGTTGAAAGTTTTCAGTGGTTATTCGAGCGATATCTTCTACTGACTCACCACGCAGCTCCGCTAAGAATTCAGCTACGTGTTTCACAAACACCGGACGATTCGTCTTACCACGATGAGGAACAGGTGCTAAGTAAGGAGAGTCTGTTTCGATCAAAATGCGATCTAGAGGTAACTTTTTTGCGACTTCCTGTAGTTCCTTTGCACTCTTAAAGGTAACAATGCCAGAGAGCGAAATATAAAAGCCAATATCTAAGGCACGCTTGGCTGTTTCCCAATTTTCAGTAAAACAATGAATGATGCCACCGGCTTCTTCTGCTTGTTCAGCTTCAAGAATATCCATAGTGTCATCACGCGCTTCACGCGTGTGAATAATGAGAGGTTTACGCGTTTGTTTTGCAGCTTCAATGTGAATACGAAATCGATCACGCTGCCATTCTAAATCGCCTTCACTTCTAAAATAGTCTAATCCTGTTTCGCCTATAGCAATGACTTTTGGATGAGTAGCTTCAGCAACCAGTGCTTCCACCGTGTACTGTTCTTCTTGTTCGACGTTTGGATGAATACCGACACTAGCCGTGACTTGTGGATAGGTGTCTGCGATCTTTTTTACATCCGATGTTGTTTTTTTATCGATGGCAATACATAGAATGTGTTGTATACCTTGTTCCGTCGCTTCATTAACCATGGCTTCAATACCGCCGGGCTCTTCAGCTAATAAGTTCAGATGACAGTGTGAGTCGATGTACATTAGATTACTCGGGTTGAATTGATGTAACGTTGCGTTACATTGTGTAAGTTGCTTTGTCCGATTTGAGTTTGTCGACAAGATAGTTTTCGATTTTGCCCCTAATCACTGAGGCAGTTCCATCAATATCGCTGAAATGAACGCCAATACCGGCCGCTTGGTTACCCTGAGCGCCTCTCGGTGTAATCCAGACGACACTCCCTGCAACTGGAAGCTTTTCTCCCTCATCCATCAATGTAAGTAAAATGAATATTTCTTCACCTAATTGATAGCTTTTAGTGGAGGGTATGAATAAGCCACCATTCTGAAGATAGGGCATGTATGAGTGGTAGAGCATATTTTGATCAGTAATTCTTAACGACAAAATGCCTTTTTTGGGATTAGAAGCCATTCATGTTACCTGCAGTTATTTTTGGTGTGAACGAATTACAGAAGCCTGTTGCATAACCGCCACCATAAAGTCTTCCATGAGCAAGGTGGTATTCGCATTATTCTTAGATGATAGTAACTTCATTGTATGCAGGATGCAATCAACGATCGCCCAGTAAGGCCTTAGTATCTGTGATTGTTCAGTACTTGGAGATTTTAGTAGCGTGCTAATTTTAGTTTCGAATAAACGCTGTAACTGCATCATGATAACCATAGGATCAAACGCTTGCCATTGTGCAGTTAATTCAATTGGATTCGCTTGAACTTTCATTAACAATGTAATGCCGGACATTATCTGTTCGTATTGTTCTAGACCGGACTCCCCTAGTGCCAAAGCGCTTAAAGGCGAATTGTTGGTCATTTTCAAAAGCACATCACATTGTTCAGCTGAAAATTGATCTTGATTTAAGCTGAGCCATTGCATTGCTGTGTCGGTATCTGGCGTACGAATATTCAAGTTCTGACAACGGCTTTTAATGGTAATTGGTAAGGCATGCGAATTGTTAGCAATAAGCACTAACACAGTGTTGTTTGTTGGTTCTTCAAGTAGCTTGAGCAGACTATTAAATGCATTATGGTTCATCTGATCCGCTTGAGAAATTATCACTGTTTTAGCAGGTGATATCTTTGGCATCAGACTTTGCTTGCTGATCAGCTCACGAATTTGGTCCACCTTAATGACCTTGCCTGCTTCTTCTGGTGCGACAATGTGATGGTCAGGATGACTTTCTGCAGACATAAGCTGGCAGCTATGACACAGACCACAGGCAGTAAAATCAGTTGAAGGATGTAAACATAATATTGAGGTTACGATCTGTTTTGCTAATTGATCATTATCTAAACCGTCTTGTCCTAATATTAGTAACGCATGGGGGAGACGCTCTTGTTCAGCCATCGACTGAACATGCTGCCAAGCGGAGTCATGCCATGGATACTTTTTAGACTCTGTCATTGCTCAAGCAAAACGTCTAGTTTTTTGATGACTTGACACTGGATGTGCTCTATTGATTGACTAGCATCTATTACTTGTATGCGTCCTGCTGATTGTTCTGCTCTGTTCAAATAACATTGACGAATATCAGTGAAAAATGCGGTTTTCTCTTGCTCAAAACGGTCTTTTTGTTGCTGTCGTTTGATAACACGCTGCTGACCAATTTCTACAGGTAGATCAAACAGTAAGGTAAGATCTGTATTTAATTCATTCAAAGTCCAATCTGATACGGTTTGAATACGTTCGATATCAATGCCGCGTCCTCCACCTTGATAAGCAAAGGTGGCATCAACAAAACGATCACAAATAACCCATTGCTCAGCGGCTAAGGCGGGTTGTATCACTTGAGCAATATGTTCTGCCCTAGCAGCAAACATTAATAATAATTCAGTATCAGGGCTCATGCCCATGTAGTTGGGACTTAGTAATAACTCACGTAATGCTTCGCCTAGCCCTGTTCCACCGGGTTCACGCGTAACAACAACCTGTTTACCTTGCTTTATTAAATAGGATTCAATAAAGCTAAGTTGAGTAGATTTGCCGGCACCTTCAATGCCTTCAATGCTTATAAACTTTCCCGTCATTTTTTGTTCAACTGATAACGTCTGACCGCATTGTTGTGGTCTCTAAGGTTTGATGAAAATTGATGTCTGCCGCCCTCGCCTGTCGCCACAAAATAAAGAGAATCACCTTCTTTAGGATGCAGTGCTGCAGTAATAGATTCCCTACTCGGTAAACAGATTGGGGTCGGTGGCAAACCACTTCGTGTGTATGTATTGTATGGTGTATCTGTTGTTAAATCTTTTTTACGAAGATTGCCATCGAAAGACTGTGAAATGCCATAAATAACAGTTGGATCGGTTTGCAAACGCATCCCCATTTTCAATCGCCTAACAAAGACACCTGAAATTTCTGGTCGCTCTTCGGCTAGAGCCGTTTCTTTTTCAATAATTGAAGCCATAATCAAGGCTTCATATGGGGTTTTATAGGGCAAATCTTTAGCGCGATACTCCCAAGCTTGAGCTAACACTTTTTGCAGCTGCTCATGTGCACGTCGCAAAAATTGTACATCGGTGGTGCCTGTCGGGAAATAATAAGTCTCAGGCAGAAACCACCCCTCACCCTGCTTAATCTCAGGATCGATATTTTTCATTGCCTCGGCTACCGTCGGTGGATCAAGCGTTTTTGTGATTTTTGTATGTGTCGTTACTTCATCAATAATTTGCTGCGCTGTCATGCCTTCGACAATAGTAATCGAGTTCATGATGACTTTGCCCTTAACGAGCTTATTTAATACATCAGGCAGTGTATCTGTTGGCAATAACTCATATTCACCTGCTTGAATCTTATGAGAGACATCATTAATTCGGCCATATACTTGTAAATAAATTGGCGGCAATGGGCTGATATTTTGTGCTTTCAACTCCTCACTGATGCTTTTTAAATTGCTGCCAGGTTTGACGGTGTAACTAACAGGTGAGTCAATAGCTAATGGTGAAGTGGTAAAGGTGTTGTATTGCATGATAACAACAGTGCAAATCAGTGCTGCAAGGATAGCCGGAATGAGGCTCTTTGAAAGTAATTGTTTCATGCTAGTGCTTCACATCATGTAATTGAGATTGAATTTTCTGAGTTATTGGACCGTGTGCCCATAGTGTATCTGGCTCAACTAACTTAACCACAGGCCATACTTTTATCACACTATTTGTCAAAAAGACTTCGTCCGCTTGTAATAAATCCTGCTGTGATAACTCCCCAATAGTGGGCGAGAGTTCGAGCTTATCTGCTAGCGATAAGACCTTATTTCTGATAATACCTTCAATACCACAGTGAGTTAAACTAGGCGTGTATAGCTTCCCTGACTTCACCAGAAAAATATTCGTCATAGTGCCTTCAATAAGCCGTTGCTCTGTGTCGAATGTTAAACCTTCTTGTATATCTGACGAATCCCATTCTGAACGGGCCATAACTTGTTCAAGCCGATTTAAGTGTTTTATTCCTGCAAGAGTGGGACTGATCGCTAGATTATGTTTACAAAAACGGACAGTAATACCCTGCTTGTATGAGATGGGATAATCTGGATAACGATGTACCGAGATAATACGGGTTGGTGAACATGGGTGAGGCGCTTTGTAGCCTCTTCCACCTGACCCTCGAGTGATAATCACTTTAATAATGCTGTTGTCAGTCAGTGTAGTACATACACGTGATAATTCATCGTGCAATAACAAATCATCATTAAAATCAATATTTAACCGCTTACATCCTAGCTTAAGCCGTTGAATGTGAGCGGTTAAATATTCTAATTTTTGCTGTCGATAGACAATCGTTTCAAAAACACCATCGCCATACTGAAGTCCCCGATCACTAATCGGTAATGTTGACTCAGCTTGACCATTAACAAGAATCACTGGAAAGTCTTTTTAAACCAGCTTTTTAAAGATAACGGTACCGTTTGTTCCACCAAATCCAAATGAATTAGACATTGTGATATTGATTGGCATTTTTCTAGCTGTATTCGGAACATAGTCCAAATCACAGCCTTCATCGGGGTTGTCTAAATTAATGGTAGGCGGAGCGACTTGATCACGAATGGCTAAAATACTGAAGACCGCTTCAACGCCACCTGCAGCTCCCAGCAAATGACCAATCATAGACTTAGTTGAGCTGATAGCAACATTGTGAGCAGAGTCGCCCATCGCCGCTTTAATTGCCATGGTTTCAGCTAAGTCACCAGCAGGTGTTGATGTACCATGTGCATTGATATAATCAATATCTTCAGCATTGATCTGAGCATCTTTCATTGCATTTTTCATGCAACGAGCTGCCCCTTCACCACCGGCTGATGGCGAAGTCATGTGATATGCATCACTGCTCATACCAGAACCAATCAATTCAGCATAGATGGTTGCTCCACGTTTTACCGCATGTTCATATTCTTCAAGCACAATCACGCCAGCGCCATCACCAAGAACAAAACCATCACGATCTTTATCCCAAGGACGACTTGCTGCTGCAGGGTCATCATTGCGTGTAGATAAAGCACGAGCAGCAGCGAAACCGCCAAGTCCCGTTTTTGATGTGGCCATTTCTGCACCACCGGCGATCATCACATCAGCATCACCATACTGAATCATACGACCTGCAGCAGAGATACAATGAGTACCGGTTGAGCAGGCAGTGACGATAGCTGTGTTGGGTCCTTTCATACCGTACATGATCGATAAATTACCTGAAATCATATTAATGATATTACTAGGCACGAAGAATGGGGAAATTTTACGAGGACCGCCGCTTAAGTAGCTATCATAGCCAGATTCAATACCAGGCAGACCACCAATACCAGAACCAATAGCGACACCAATACGTTCGGCGTTGTCATCAGTGACTTCAAGACCAGAATCTTCAATAGCCTCTTTTGCTGCGGCAATACCATAATGTATGAAAGTATCCATCTTTTTGGCATCTTTCTTAGAAATCACGGTTGTCACATCGAAGTCTTTAACACTAGCACCAAACTTCACACTGAAATCTGATACGTCAAATAATGTTAAAGGCGCAATACCGCTTTTTCCAGCAACAATATTTGCCCAGCTATCATTAACATCTAAGCCTACTGGAGTGATTGCACCTAGACCAGTAACGACTACACGTCTTTTAGACATCAGGTTTTCCCCTTGAAACCATAGGTATATACATGACATAGCCGCCTAGCATGGTTCTCACACACTAGACGGCTATGGTTAGCGCTTGTAAAAATATTAAGCTTGGTTAGCGTTAATATAGTTTACCGCTTCTTTTACTGTAGTGATTTTCTCAGCTTCTTCGTCTGGGATTTCACATTCAAATGCTTCTTCCAAAGCCATGACTAACTCAACAGTGTCTAGTGAGTCTGCGCCCAAATCATCGATGAAAGAAGCATCTGCAGTCACTTCATCCGCATTGACGCCTAACTGTTCAACAACAATTTCTTTTACGCGAGCTTCGATATCACTCATAACTAATATTTCCTTTGGTGGTTAATACATTAAACAATGTGCAGGCATTTTATAGTGCTAGCACCATTGAGACAAGCTTAAAGCCTATTACTCTACTTGTCTCTCTATTAAATCAATAAGTTAATGAAGGTGACACACCCATTAACTCATATACATACCGCCGTTTACGTGAAGAGTCTCACCAGTAACATATGCCGCCTCTACACTAGCTAAAAAGCTAACAGCAGCTGCGATTTCTTCTGGTTTTCCTAAACGTTTAACCGGCACTTGCTCTAGAAGGGCTGTTTTATGTGCTTCAGGCAATGAACTAGTCATATCTGTATCAATAAAACCTGGCGCTACTGTATTTACAGTAATCCCACGTGCGCCTATTTCACGAGCTAGTGATTTACTGAATCCAATGACACCCGCTTTAGCTGCAGCATAGTTTGTCTGACCTGCATTACCCATTGCACCCACAACAGATGTGATAGTAATAATACGACCCCAACGAGCCTTTGTCATTGCACGTAAACAGCGTTTACTTAACTTATATATAGGCGTGAGGTTAGTGTTGATAATATCGTCCCACTCCTCATCTTTCATTCGCATCAGCAAATTGTCACGAGTAATACCCGCATTGTTGACCAAAATCTCTGGAGCACCAAATTCAGACTCAATGCCTGAAACAACGGTTTCAATATCATCGTTATTAGTGACGTTTAGTACAACACCACGGCCTTTCACACCTGCTTGTTGTAAAAACTCAGAAATTGTGGCCGCACCATTATCTGATGTCGCAGTGCCAATAACAGTGGCACCTTGCTGACCTAAACTCAATGCAATGGCACGTCCAATGCCGCGAGTTGCGCCAGTAACTAACGCTATCTTCCCATCAAGACTCATTCTGACTCTCCTAATAATTGCTGTGCTTTTTCCAGTGATGTGGTATCGAATACTGGTTGAGCTGACATAGATTTGACAATGCGTTTATTTAATCCTGCCAATACTTTACCTGGTCCACATTCAACAAGTGTTTCCACTCCTTTATTAGATAACAGCTCAATCGTCTCAACCCAACGAACTGGACTGAATAATTGCTGCGCCAATAATGATTTCAATTCAACTACATCTGATGCTGTGTTGACATTAGCGTTGTGAATAACAGGAATGGAAGGTAATTGAATGTTAATCTTTTCTAAACGTTCAGCTAATTGCTCAGCCGCAGGTTTCATAAGAGCACAGTGTGATGGTACGCTAACAGGTAGTAATAAGGCACGTTTAGCACCCGACTCAGTAGCTAAAGAAATAGCTGAGTTTACCGCGATTGTTGTACCTGCAATCACAACTTGTCCTGGTGAATTGAAGTTAACAGCTTCCACCACGCCTGCTGATGAGGCAGCACGACAAATGTCCAAAACCTTGGCATCATCAAGCCCCAATATAGCTGCCATAGCTCCCTCACCAGCGGGAACTGCCTGCTGCATGAACTTACCACGTAGCTCAACTAATGCTATGGCATCATTAAAATCGATAGCTTCTGCTGCAACTAGAGCAGTGTATTCACCCAGGCTATGGCCGGCAAGAAACGCGGGAGTTATATTTGATTGTGATTGCCATACTCGCCATACAGCGATACCTGCTGCAAGCATTATAGGTTGAGTTTTATCGGTTTGATTTAGATCAGACTCGGGACCGTTTTGTGTGAGTTGCCAGAGGTCGTATCCTAGGACATCTGAGGCTTGTTTGAATGTTTCTTCTACGATGGGATGATGACTTGCTAACTCAGCCAACATACCAATTGATTGAGAACCCTGTCCGGGAAAGACAAAAGCTGACTTCATGAATTGACCTCTGAATCTCAGTATTGAATTAATGCAGAACCCCAGGTGAACCCGCCACCAAAAGCTTCTAATAACAATGTTTCACCACGCTTGAT
>DRHY01000095.1 GCA_011052985.1 Methylophaga thalassica | reverse complement strand
TGTTTAATGACATCAATCGTTACTTCGGGGTTCAATGCGCTGAGTTGTTCGTTTGCAGAATCAACTTTTTTGCGCCCGATATCTTTTTGTTGATGCACAATTTGTCGCTGGAGGTTAGCCAGCTCAACATCATCATCATCTAAAAGCGTTAATCGCCCCACACCCGAAGCCGCTAAATACATCGATACCGGAGAGCCCAGTCCCCCCAAACCAACAATCATTACATGACTGTTTAGCCATTTTTCTTGCCCCTCAATATCAAGCTGTGGCAGCAAAATATGGCGACTGTAGCGTAATAACTGTTCATCATTCATTAAAACTAAATACCTTCATTACAGGCGTTGATTATAGCGTGAGTTGTCCCATAACCGCGCGATTGTGGCCACCAAAATCTGAATGGGCTGAAATATTGGTAAAGCCAGCCTGTTTAAATAACCTTTGTACCTGTTGCGATTGTTCATGACCATGCTCAATAATCAACCAGCCATTTGATTTCAAACAAGCGCGAGATTGCCGTGTAATCACACGAATATCGTCTAGTCCATCGTCACCAGATACTAAAGCTGTTAAAGGCTCAAACTTCACATCACCCTGTTGTAGATGTGGATCGTCATATTCAATGTAGGGAGGATTTGAAATCACCATATCAAAACTCTGAGTCTGGAATGCGTTTAACCATGACGCTTGTATAAAGCTGACAGATGACAGTGCATTCTGCGCAGCATTTTTCTTCGCTAATTGAATGGCATCTGACTGAGAGTCCGTCGCGAATACCTTTATATTCTCAATCTCTTTGGCAATAGACAGCGCAATCGCACCGGTACCTGTGCCCAAATCAATTACCGTCATCTCTGGCTGTAATTTTTCTAATGCTAGTGCGACTAAGAGTTCCGTATCTGCACGCGGAATGAGTGTCGATCTGTTAACAGCCAAGTCTAACGACCAAAATCCTCGTGAACCGGTTATATGAGCAACAGGCTCACCTTGCTGCCTTCTCTCAATAAACTGTGTAAATTTTTGCCACTGTTCATCACTCATGACTTGCTCTGGCGAAAGGTAAAGTCTGGATGATTCACAGTCCATTACATGGCAAAGCAATGCTTGCACATCAACATCGGCAGAGAGTGAGGATGTCAGTTTCTGTCGACCAATAGACTGAGCCTCAGCAAGGGTCGGCATCACTTATAAAACGGCCACAATTAAAGCGACAATGCTGACAGCGGTGGCAAGCATGGCAATGTTTCGCTGAATAAACAGTGAGGCTTTCATCGCATCTAATTTTTCTTGTAATCGATTATCAAAGTCATGCTCCATAGTACCGACATGATTACGGATAAGCGGCAAAACTCTATCGTTGACCTGCTTTTCAAGGTTTCTCGCCACCAGCGGATTAAGATCATGCTGAAGTTGCCTCAATACTGAATCACGTACGCGATCCTGTTGTATTTCCAGCCATTTCGTCGACTGTTTTTCTAAAGACTCGTTTAATAGCCCCGTCAGGTCCATTTCTTTTAGCGTGCGTTTCAATACGGGTTCAGCCGTAATCATCACGAGTTCATTTAACTGTAATGATAAAGACTGTTTCAAGTCCGCAAATTGTTGTTGCGTAATGTCATGCACTTGTGAGGCTATTGTCTCAGGACTTTGCCCTGTTTCAATTTTAGGAAGCTCTTGCTTGAACTCTTGTGCAATAGTTTGCAGACGCTCTTCAAGCTCAGGCATCAAGCGTTGTTTTAATGAGGTAATGATCGCTTCGATATCAAATTCTGTAGCGTCTCCACCAATAGCCCTATCTTGGATAAATGGTTGTAATGATATGGCTGACTCATCCAAGTCGAACGGTGATGAAGGTAAAGCCGTCAAAATCGCTGATATGGCATCGGCATTCGGTGGCTTACTCAGAACCGTTTGAGCGCCTACCTCAAGAGCCTGATTATAATCAGCCTCTGTCTCATTGCCTGTGCAGACGATGATAGGAATATCTTTCCAGCTATCATGGGCTTTTATCTGTTTACTTGCAGTGAGTCCATCCATACCCGCCATCATCACATCCATGAAGATAATGTCCGGTAAAGTGGACGTGCTTGCTAACCAGTCAATGGCTTCTTCAGCACTGGATTTCTCTACAATCTCGGCCCGATGTGCCTGTAATAACTTGTTTAATGTCATTCTGGCGACGCGAGAATCGTCAACTACTAAGGCTAAGAAATGCTGCATCATTGTCCTCAACTCATTGTTTAACTGGCACGAAATACATCCATCTTGATGGACTCGATCTGCTTACCCAGCATGATAACTTCACCGCGATAACGTTGCTGCATATCACTGGCGAATTCAAAGCGATAAAATCGTTGTAACACTATTCGACCTTGCCGGTTTCGTTTCAGACGTATCTTCTGCCAAAAAACAGTGTCATTTAAAAAACTGACACCCGCATTAGCACAGTAGGTTCGGGCAGCATTAGTTGCACGTTCAGCGACACCTCTACTTTCCCACCAAAACCAGGCTAAGACCAATAGTATAAGACAGGCAATCACACTATCATTCATCCCATGTCCCCCCATAATGTCTGCACCACAGACAAGGCGGCTAGGGCGGCCGTTTCTGTGCGTAAAATTCGTGGCCCGAACTGCACTGATGTAAAGTCGTTATTATTTGCTAATTGCTCTTCTTGATCAGATAAGCCCCCTTCCGGACCTATCAACAAACTCAACGACTTAGCCGCTTGTAAGGTTGAAAACTGTTGAACAGAACTAGGTGCCAAGGTCAGTTTCATCTCATCATCATGTTGCTCTAGCAGGCTCGGCAAGTCTGTGACGGGAGATAACTCTGGCAGCCATGCTCGTCCTGATTGTTCACAGGCACTGATTATGATTCCTTGCCAGTGTTTGAGTCGTTTCTGAGCACGCTCACCATTCAACTGAACACTGCATCGCTCAGTCACTACAGGCACGATTCGTTTTACGCCTAGTTCGACCGCTTTTTGAATAGCAAAATCCATCCGTTCACCTCTTGAAATACCCTGCAATAGGGTAATCGATAAAGGCGACTCATTATCAACTGCTACCGGTTCTATTAAGCGCACAGATGACTGGCGTTTTTCCACTTGGATTAACTCAACCATGAACTCCTGCCCTTGGCCATCAAATAATGAAATTCGTGCCCCTGACTTTAATCTCAAGACTTGTACAGCATGACGATGTACTTCTTCTGGTAGCAAAAACTCGGTCATTTCGCCACTCACTGAAGCCATATAAAAACGTAAGGTCCGCATGATAAAAATATCTACTAAAAAAGAGTTGCATGAAGTTTACAGATTGTCGACACTAGATTGAATCTAATTCCACTTTTCGCGGTTATACTTAATCCATGCAAATAGACCGATTAAAAATTCAGCAACTTGTCAGGGATGTCGCTAATCGAACACTATCACCATTGATTAATAACGTCAGCAGGCGTTATAAAAAAGATGGCAGCATTGTCACCAAGGCTGATGAGGCAGTGCAAACATCACTTATCGATGGTCTTGCAGAGATATATCCTGATATCGAATTGCTGGGTGAGGAAATGACTGCCGAGCAACAGCAGGCATTAATTGCATCAGGCCGTCCTATCTGGTGTTTAGATCCGATTGATGGCACCAGTAATTTCGCCGCTAATCTGCCTTTTTTTGCGATCTCATTAGCGCTGATTGAAAAAGGGGAAGTCACCTTTGGTATTGTCTATGACTTTAGCCGCGATGAGAGCTTTACTGCAGCGAAAGGTCAAGGTGCATGGCTTAATGATGAAGTGATAGAAATTCAATCACCCGGCTTAAAATTAAGTGAGACTATCGCCTTTGTTGACTACAAACGTCTACCACAGTCATTAGCGGCACAGCTAGTAACGTCGCGCCCCTACGCATCACAACGTAACCTAGGCTCTATCGCTCTAGAACTGTGCTGGTTGTCAGTGGGTCGAGGCCACATCTATCTGCATGGCGGTCAATTCTTATGGGATTATGCTGCCGGCGACCTCATATTAAGTGAATCAGGTGGCTTTTCATCAACGTTACGAGGCAAACCTTCTTTTGAATCTTCTCTAGAGCCACGGTCATCTTGTGCCGCCATCGACAAAACATTATTCGACGACTGGCAACGCTATATTGAGGAAAGGATGGATGCCTGAACCTATTTCATGTATTCAAGCAAATTGGCCGCTAGCTGGATCAGTATCGGCAATCACAAGCACCAGAAAGGGTGGTCTAAGTCATTCACCATATGACAGTCTGAATATCGCTTTTCATGTCGATGATGAAACAGAGCTAGTTCAGCAAAATCGTCAGCGTTTAATCACACACCTATCACTCCCCACCCCCCCGTTATGGTTGAATCAAACTCACAGCACCATCGTCATTGATGCCAAAGATTGGCAGGATGGAATTGAAGCGGATGCCATCTATACCAATCAAGTGGATCAAGTATGTGCCGTGATGACGGCAGATTGCTTACCCGTTTTGTTATGTAACCGCTCTTGTACCGAAGTTGCAGCGATTCATGCAGGTTGGCGAGGGTTAGCTGACGGTATCATTGAAAAAACGGTTCGTTGCTTTACTGATCCTCCTGAAGAAATTTTTGCTTGGCTTGGTCCAGCCATTGGACCTGAAAAATTTGAAGTAGGCCTAGATGTGTTTGACCATTTTTATGCTCATGATCATCAGGCATCTAGCGCGTTTACATCGACAGATGATAAACATTTTTTAGCAGACATTTATGCACTAGCCAAACAACGACTCATCACAGTTGGCATCCAGCAGATTAGTGGTGGTCAATATTGCACGGTATCAGATAGAGAAAGGTTCTTTTCTTTTCGTCGTGATGGTGAGACAGGACGAATGGTCTCACTTATTTGGATTCCGTCGAAATAAGGTATGATTGTCAGCTTAAATTTGCACTATTGAGACATTATGGAATTACTTCTTTGGATAATTGGCTTTAGCCTGATTGGCGGTTTATTAAGCGTATTTGTTGCTTCCTCTTTTTTACTACTGCCTGAGAAACAACGTGCTTTTGCTGTCCCCCATCTAGTTAGTTTTGCTATTGGCGCTCTATTGGGTGCGTCTTTCCTAGGTCTAATCCCTCATGCTATTGAGCATGAATATGCCATCGACTCCCATGAAATCGGCTTAACCCTACTAATTGGGCTGTTAACTTTTTTCATGTTGGAAAAGATGGTGCTTTGGCGCCATTGCCATAGTCACCATGGG
>DRHY01000094.1 GCA_011052985.1 Methylophaga thalassica | reverse complement strand
GTATTAATCAAAACAGTCGCCGTAAAACCAATCTGATTTTTCGTTCTGACTGGCTAACTACGGAGTGGGCATGAGCCAACAACGCGTTGCTGACTATATTTTTGCCCGTGTGGCTGAGTTAGGTGTCAAAGAGGTGTTTTTATTGCCGGGCGGTGGTGCCATGCATTTGGTGGATGCCTTAGGACAAAACAACGATCTCACCTTTATTCCTACCCATCATGAGCAAGCCGCGGCGATTGCGGCTGAAGCCTATTCGCGCGTCAATGAAACGTTAGGTGTCGCCTTAGTCACGACGGGGCCGGGGGCAACTAATACCTTAACTGCGGTAGCAGGGGCGTGGATTGAATCGGTACCGTTGCTTATTATTTCTGGTCAGGTCAAACGTGCTGATATGAAGGGGGATTCAGGCGTACGTCAGATGGGACCCCAAGAAGTCGATATCGTGTCGATGGTTAAATCCATTACAAAATATGTCGTCACCGTTGATGAGCCAGAACAAATAGGTTTGTATTTAGACAAAGCCCTACAAGAAGCCATGACTGGCCGTAAAGGTCCTGTGTGGTTGGATGTGCCACTTGATGTGCAGGCAAGTTTAATTGATCCCGATAAGCTAGCAAGAGAAAAATTAGACACAGACGATACCTCTGAACCATCGTTGGATTTAGATGAGGTGATTCAACTCATTCAACAGGCAGAACGCCCGATTATTTTGGCTGGGCATGGCATTCGTTTGTCTGGTGCTGCTGAGGCTTTTAAACTGTTATATGAGAAAACAGGTATTCCGGTATTAACAACCTGGAATGCCATGGATCTTATTCCTTACGAGCATACATTGTGTGCCGGACGACCGGGCTCTGTTGCTCTTAGACCGGCAAACTTTGCCGCCCAGAATTGTGATTTGTTAATCAGCATCGGCGCTAGACTAGATAATGTGGTGACAGCCCATAACCCACAAAATTTTGCTCAATATGCCGATAAAGTCATTGTCGATATTGATGCCTATGAACTAAAAAAACATCAGTTACCGAAAGCACGATTAATTCAGGCGAATGCCAAAACCTTTATTGAACAGCTAAACTCGAGCATAGAAAACACGGCTTCAGAATATGCCTCGTGGATTGCTAAGATTGCCGACTGGAAACAACGCTATCCGCGCTGCGATGGTGAGGTTTTCCCTGAGCAAGGCGAGATTAGCCATTATCATTTTATTGATCGACTATCTGCCCACACCGCAGCTGATGAACTGATTATTACAGGCAGCTCTGGGTTGTCGGTAGAAGTGTTCTATTCCACCTTTGTGAATAAACCCGGACAACGAATATTTCTGACCTCTGGTTTAGGTTCTATGGGATATGGCCTACCCGCTGCGATTGGCGGCTGCCTGGCTTCAGGCAGAAACCCCGTCGTTTCGGTGGAAGGCGACGGAAGCTTGCAGCTTAATCTGCAAGAGTTGAGTACCTTGAAATCACTCAATTTACCCATCCGTATGTTTGTGATGAATAATAACGGCTATGCCTCTATTCGAAACACACAACGTAATTACTTTGATGAGCGCTATGTGGCTACCGGTGCTGAAGCAGGCTTATTGATTCCAGACCTAGTGAAACTGGCGGAGACGATCGGTTTGGATGCCATTCGAATTGACGATGCCAGTGAGCTGGATGAAAAAATTCAATACGTGTTAAATCATCCCGGCCCCATCATTTGTGATGTGACTATTATTAAAGACGAAGCCTTGTGGCCAAAAGTCTCGGCTATTCCTCAAGCTAATGGCTCCATGATTTCTATGCCTTTGGAGGATATGTCTCCACTCTTGGACTTGGAGCGGTTAGATTCAGAAATGTTAGTAGAAATAAGTTTAGTTTCAAAACAGGCAAGAGAGTAAATCTATGCCATTATTTTCTTATCTGGAATCTCATTACAAGGATAAATTGCAGGCTGATTTTCTAGAAGAATTGTTTTGTGAAAATTTAGCTCATGTCATTGAGGGAAAAGTACAAGTTGTCCTTTATGGTGCTGGTTCGGCTGGTCGGGAATTAGTGGAATGCTTGAAAATCTTTAACATAGCTATTGTTGCATTCTCTGATAGCAACACATCACTATATGGTTCTGAGTTAGAAGGAGTACCCATATTGAGTCTGGATGAGGTGATGGCTAAGTTTCCAGATGCGATTTTTGTTATATCTTCAAATCAGTTTAGACAGGAAATTCGATTATCTCTTAAAGATAAAGGTATTAAAAGAATTGCTTATATAAAGGATAAACATCAACTTTTTTCTTACTTACAACTTTATAAGTGGCACTATGACTTTGATTTTCTGAAAGTTAACAAAGACTCATTAGAGGCTGCATATGAGCTATTATCAGATAAACAGTCGATAGATTTGTATAAACATCGCCTAGTGTTACTTTCCTCCTATCCTGACTATGATTTATATAAGAGTTACTTCGACTTATTTGCCGGTGAAATAAAAAACATAGAACCGGATATATTTAATGTCAGTAAATACACACCAAATTATGAAAGCTATCTTTATTTCAATAATGATGTAATTGAGTTGGGTGATAATGAGGTACTAATTGACGCTGGTGCTTTTGATGGTGACTCAGCGATTGAATTCATTAAGGCTTGTGATCGACAAGGCGGTTCGGCTTCCCATGTTTTTTGTATAGAGGCTGACACCAAAAACTTTGAAAAATTACGAACAAACACTTCAGGTAATAGTAAGATTAGTTTAATTAATAAAGGGCTTTGGTCATCTATTACCACATTACAATTTGCAAGTTCTGACAATACATTTCTAACTGAATCACGAATAGTCGAGGATAGTATTGAAATGAATTATCTCCATAATTGTGTTGATGCAGATAATAAAATTGAAACAGTGACGATCGATGATTATTTCGTCGATAAAGGCAAGTGCGTAAGTTTTATCAAAATGGACATCGAAGGTGCTGAAGTAGAAGCAATCAAGGGTGCGGCTCTAACCATTAAAAAATACCGTCCTCAACTAGCCATTAGCGTATATCATAAAAAGCAGGATATCTTTGAAATACCTTTACTTCTTAAAAGTATTTGTCCTGAATACCGATTTTACCTAAGGCAATTTAGTGAACATTTATCTGAAACAGTACTTCTCGCTAAAGTTGAATCTATATAAAGTGTTGATACATTTTATGGACTGCTATTAAGTTATCTGGACATCTTTCATGCCAAGCAAGGTATCCTGCATCAGTTCTTTTCAAGCCCTCATTGTTGGGGACAAATGCATCGCCAATAGAGCAGCTATAAAGAAATGAAATAAAATGACCACGCGTTGAGTGAGTTCGGTGAATTTCATTTAATGCAATGTGTTTTGAGTCGTATTGCACTTTCTGGCCTATTTCAGTCAGAGCTACTTGTTGAATACGCTGTTCCAGTGTTTCTTTATAGCGAACAATTCCTCCAGGTACATGCCAACCAGCGCCAGCAAACTCATCGTCTCGCCAAGCAAGTAACGTCCGATTATTTTTATCTTTGATTAACAAATCAACATTAACCATCGGTGTCAGACGAGTAATAAAATAGAAGACAGATTGAGGCAGCCCCTTTTTGGGATTATCTACAAAAGACTCAACCACATGAATGGCCTCAAGTAATTTATCAGTTTCAGTGTGATTCATAGTTATCAGTGATTGTAATTAGGCTAAAATGACGTTTAGATTTAACTCAGGGCTTTAATTTCAATCACACGATCATATTTTTCGTATCTAATTGCTTTCTTAGTTTGGATACCAGGTTCAATTTCGGGGTCACCATAAGTACGTCCATTACATGTGTTGCAGGCAGGAATTGATGAAATCTCTCTTAAATAATGCCTTGCTTTGTTTTTTAGCTGTTGAAGAGCTTGTGCTGACAAGGCTGCTGCACCATCAATTGAAATATAGTTTTCATTAGAGGCTGGCATCGCACTTAGGCGTTCTGCATTTGCAGCAAATGGGCAACGGAATAATTTACCATCCGTTAGGGTGGTAAAGTGTTTAGCACAACAAAAACGGAATACTTGTTCTAGCTCTTCTTCTGAACGATCGTATTGCTTGATATCACCACAGTCGGTCCAGCCGTAAGCATCCTGAATATTAAAGGGAATATTATATTTTTTGAGGATGTCACCCAGTTGATTAGACTTACGTGACAGTTCACCATAAGTCGTAATGAATACGAAGGTTTTCTCATGTGCCATGGCGGCGATTTTGTGTTCAGGAGGACAAATGGTGCCATTGGTATAAACCACCACTTTGTTTACCTGGGGGTAACTAGCTGCCATTTGGATTGCCTTATCACAATCTTTGTTCATAAAGGGATCACCGCCGATGATCCTTATTTCATTGATTTCATCAGCAACAGCGCATAAGTCCTCTAAGTTTTGCTGTAACTCTTCTACACTTATATTGATTGGATTTTCATAAAATTGCATCAGGTTTGAGCAATCTTTACATTTTAGCGAGCACCGTTCAGAGATAACTAAATCAATACTTCTTATGTAAAGTCGGTCAGGATCGAGATATTTCTTCTGAGAATTAATCATATTCGATAAAACAAAACTGTCGAAGTCTTCTGTGAATGCTCCACCACTGTGATTGAAACGAAGATCACCGACTAAAAAGCTTTCAAGATTTTTATCTGAATTGTCTTCTAGGATTTTATAGATTGGGAGCCAGTTCATGAAGCCCATTTCTTCAACTTGGGCAATAATATCAGCGATATATGTCGATGCGATCAGAATAATAGCGTTTTTATTATGACTTGCTATGGTTGGGGCATGTAAAACAGGTATTCCACCAATAGGTGCATGACACTTGTTTTTATTATTATCAACGAATGCAGTTACAGGAATCTGGTGGTATTTAAATAGCTCAGCAACCATCTTACCCACTATATCAGCACCGAAGATGTAGATAGGATCATCATGATGATTTACATAGGTTTGAAAACCATTAAAGTCATAGGGGATTCGCGAGATTGCAGACTTTTCCATTTTGTACCTTTGGCCCTTTCGGATTGCTATTTCCTCAATGCAATAACACTAGCACGAATTACACCTGCTAGCGCAATGAGTGTCGTGCCTCCTGCTTTTAAGGCATAGAAGATTAATTTGCTTTCTCCTTTTTGGGGAGAGTAGTACTTCAAGCCCTCTTTGAGGTCGGTTGACTGACTAACCATGCGCATTTTATGCCAAAACACGATTGAAGGTTTTTTTAAGAAGCCACGACTGAGGCGAATGATTGTTATTACTACCGTATTTACAGCAAGTTTATAAACTAATGTGTCGGCAGAATTGCTAGTTCCTTTACCTAATGAAGAGAGAAAGCGACTAATAGGCTTATAAGCGATAAATATTTTTGTCAGAAAATCATCTTCTTCACCGGTCTTTTTGCTCATGGAAACATGGTGGTTATTGATTCGATGATGGTAAAGGTGAGCATGTTTGTATGCAATTTTTGCCGTACATTGCATGAACTTAAAATTAAAGTTCACATCCTCAAGTTGACTCAAGGATTCATCAAAATAAATTTCATGGGATCGGTGTACCTCTGTTTTGAAAAGCTTACCCCAGCAATGAACAAAAAGTGTGTAGTGATAGGGAGTTTGTATGTAGTGTTGTATGTAGTCTGCTAAATCTTGATTGCTGAAAATATGATCAACAGTGGGAGAACCGTCTTGCTTATATATGGTTTTGTTGTCTCTGTTTTGAATATGGCTACTACAGATAATATCTGCCTGATTTTGTATGGCCATGTTAAATAATGAAGATAGGGTCTCTGGTTCTATCCAATCATCAGCGTCTAAAAAAAAGAAATAATCACCCAAAACATGCCGTAAACCATAATTTCTCGCTGCAGCAGCACCAGTGACTTTATCAAGTTTAAGACTTTTGAAGCGCGAATCGTTTTGAATCCATGTTTGTATGATTGTGTTTGAGTCATCAGTTGAGTGATCGTCAACCAGTAATACTTCAAAAGACAAAAAATCTTGTTGTTTAATAGATTCGAGACATTGGCTTAAGGTCGATTCAGCATTTAGGACCGGAATAATAATGCTGATGAGAGTTGAGCGTGACATGGAATCAGTCGCGCGTTTTTGGCGGCGGAGTCTTGCTCCCAGGTCTTATGCCATGTTCAAGTCCAAGAATGGCAAGCAGGTTTTCAGAGGCACCTTCAAGATTTGATTTATTAAACACTTCCGAATAGTTTTCTTCGTTTGCAATTTCCCTTGCATAGCTGGCTGCGAAACTTCCCAGTAAGCAACTTCTTGACTTTCCTGAAGTATTTTCTCCACCGCGATGCCACAAAGCGCCATGCGTTAGGAGTACAGAGCCAACAGAGGCTGTTGCAGAAATAACATCGACTCGATTTTGATCTTCTTGTTTGGGTTTATGTTTCCACTTATGACTACCAGGAATGTATTCAGTAGCACCATTATTGTCAGTAAATTCATCTAAGACCCATAGAGTATTGGCTTTCATAATCCAGTCTGGTAATGGTTCCGGAACCGGCGTATCAATATGCAGCTTCATCTTTTGTGCGCCTGGATAAAGTATGTGAGCTTGAAAGCTGCTTAAATAAAACTTTTGATGTATCGTGTCCCGATCAAAAATCCAATTCATCGCATCAACAATAACGGGTAGTTGAATAATTTGTCGGAAAACCTCTGCCTTATTAATCAGATTCCACATACGCTGAGCAGCAGCAGTCTTATCGTAAAAATGAGCTGACCCTTTTTCTTTTTCATGCAATGCTAGGGTTTCAACGGTTTCTTTTATTTGAGCGACTTCTTTAACACTGAGAACGTTTTCGATAAGACAAATGCCATTATCTGAGAAATCCTGTTTATGCTGTTCAGTAAATAATGCTGCCATCTTACGTTGTTCCTTGCTTGCCTAATCGATATCTCGGTTAACGGCTGACTATAACAATATGTTTGAGTATAGTCATGAGCCAGTTCAATATATGCTTACATAAATATTCAAAGGGAAAGTTTTCCAAATGGAAAAAGTCATGTCGAGTCTGCATTGTCGCGTTTGTCATCAGCCACTGAGCGACTCTCCCATCCTGAACTACGAAGTCATGCCGAAGTCAGCTCAATTTTTACCAAAACAAGATGATCTTGATAATGACAGGAGCATTGATTTACAGGTTTTTCAATGTATAGGCTGCGGTTTGATTCAATTAGGTAATGACCCCGTTTTTTATTTTCGTGATGTGATACGTGCCGCAGCTGTCTCGGCTGAAATGAAGGCATTCCGGTTAGAACAATTTCAACGTTGGGTTAATAGATATCATTTGCAAGGTAAAACCGTGATAGAGATCGGTGCTGGCGCCGGTGAGTATTTGAGTCTATTAACACAGGCCGATATCAATGCTGTTGGATTGGAACATAATGCCGACTCTGTTCTCAAGGCCAAACAAGCGGGATTGCAGATAGAGCAAGGTTTTCTTGAGAATGATAATCAGGAAATAAACAACGGTCCTTTTGATGCGTTTGTTATGTTGAATTTTCTTGAGCATTTACCAGATCCGAACAGCAGCTTGAGGGCCATTCATAATAATTTACGCGAGGGAGCTATTGGCTTGGTTGAGGTACCTAACTTTGACATGATTCTTCGACAAAAATTATTTTCTGAGTTTATTAGTGATCATCTGTTTTATTTCACTAAAGATACTTTCATCAGAACGCTTGAATTCAATGGATTTGATGTGCTGGAATGTGAAGAAACATGGCATGACTATAGTTTATCTGCCTCAGTAAAAAAACGAGTAACAGCAGATTTATCAGTATTTCAAAATCAACAGATTAAATTAAAGACCATATTGCATGATTATATCGATAGCCACATAAGAAAAGGAGTTGCTGTATGGGGGGCTGGACACCAGGCTTTAGCCGTCATGGCTTTAGCTGAATTGGGGAATAAGATTCGCTATGTTGTCGACTCAGCTGCTTTCAAACAATCTTGTTATACCCCTGCAACCCATATACCCATCGTACCACCGTCTGAACTAATAGATAATCCAGTTGCAGCTGTTATTGTTATGGCGGCTAGTTATTCCGATGAAGTTGTCAGGATTCTTTGTGAATCATATAACGGCATTAATATTGCTGTGCTTAGAGATGATACATTGGAGATTGTCAGAGAATTGACAGCTTAATGAGAGATTAAGATTGAAAAAACTGTGTATTACCGGGGCGGGAAGTTTCCTGGCTAAGAGTGTTATTGATAAGTTCGAACAGCAGTATGAGGTTGTTGCTTGTATGAAGGGTGATCTCAATTTATTGGATACGGAGAAAGTTGAAACATTTTTAAGAGAAGGCCGTTTTGATGTCGTTATCCATACAGCCACTTATGACGCAGCACCTAAAGACACACTGAATAATCCTGAAAAGGTATTGCAAAATAACCTTCGTATGTTTTTTAATCTAGCTCGCTGTCGAGATAGCTTTGGCAAAATGCTTTATTTTGGCTCTGGAGCAGAGTTTGGACGTGATAGCTGGACTAAAAATATGGATGAGTCATTTTTTGATCGTCAAGTGCCTAATGATCAATATGGATATTCAAAATATCTAATGACCCAGTTTGCAATGCAGACAAACAATATTTATAACCTTCGTTTATTTGGTGTCTTTGGTGAATTAGATAATTGGCGTTATCGATTCATTTCAAATATCTGTGCTCATGCCGTGTTAGGGTTACCTATAAAAGTTCATCAGAACAGTTCAGTAGACTTTCTTTATGCTAGTGATTTAACAAGAATTATCAGTTGGTTTATTGACAACAATCCAACTCATCAGGTCTATAACGTCTGCAGAGGCAAATCATATGAGTTCGTTGAGTTGGCTAAGCAGGTTAGGTCACTCACTAATGTTAACGTCGATTTGGTCGTTAACCATACAAACATTAATAAGC
>DRHY01000093.1 GCA_011052985.1 Methylophaga thalassica | reverse complement strand
TGCTAGCGACGGGGGCGGCTGTGCTCACTGCAGCAACGGCTTTTGGTTTGCTTGGTGCTGGCGCTTCGGTTGCTGTGGTTGGCGCCGTGCTGGTTTTTTCTGCACCTGTGGCTCCCATTGAGCGGAGGTAGTAAGTGGTTTTAAGACCACGTACCCAAGCCAGTTTGTACAGGTTATCCATCTTCTTACCTGATGGTTCAGCCATATATAAGTTAAGGCTTTGTGCTTGATCTAACCATTTTTGACGACGTGAAGCGGCTTCAATTAACCAACGTGCATCCATTTCAAATGCCGTGGTGTAAAGTGCTTTCAGTTCGCTCGGGATACGGTCAATACTCTGTAAGCTACCGTCGAAGTATTTCAGATCGTTGATCATCACTTCGTCCCATAGATTACGTACTTTCAGGTCTTCAACCATGTACGGGTTAATGACAGTGAACTCACCTGATAGGTTCGATTTAACAAACAAGTTTTGGTAGGTCGGTTCAATTGACTGACTGACACCACAGATGTTTGAAATCGTTGCTGTCGGTGCAATCGCCATGGTGTTTGAGTTACGCATACCTTGACGTTTGATTTTGTCACGTAAAGCGTCCCAGTCCATGGTTTTGCTTTCATCTTGTTGTAAGTATTCGCCACGCGCTTCTTTCAAGATCTTGATAGAGTCGATAGGCAAAATACCTTGGCTCCACAAGCTGCCTTCGTAGGTTTGGTACTTCCCACGTTCTGCAGCAAGATCAGAAGAGGCTTCAATGGCGTAGTAGCTAATCGCTTCCATTGATTCATCTGCAAATTTAACCGCTTCTTCGGTGCTGTATGGCAGACGTGCTTTGTATAGCGCATCTTGGAAACCCATCAGACCTAAACCAACAGGGCGATGTTGTAAGTTAGAGTGACGCGCTTGCGGCACACTATAGTAGTTGTACTCAATAACGTTATCCAACATACGCATGGCAGTACGAACGGTTTTTTGTAACTTTTCTTTATCTAATTTGCCGTTTTCATCAACGTGTTTAACCATATTGACACTACCCAAGTTACAGACAGCAATTTCTTTGTCTGAGGTATTGAGCGTGATTTCTGTACATAGGTTAGAGCTGTGTACGACACCAACGTGTTGTTGTGGACTACGCAGGTTACAAGGATCTTTAAATGTAATCCATGGGTGACCCGTTTCGAACAACATGCCTAACATTTTGCGCCATAGTTCAGTGGCTGGTAGTTGTTTGAAGTTACGAATATCACCACGAGCGGCTTTTTCTTCGTATTCGGCATAGGCTTTTTCAAACGCAAGGCCAGTTAAGTCATGCAGGTCTTCAACTTCTTCTGGTGAGAATAATGTCCATTGACCTTCTTCTGCGACGCGTTTCATGAACAAGTCTGGAATCCAGTTTGCTGTATTCATGTCGTGTGTACGACGACGGTCATCACCGGTGTTTTTACGTAAATCTAAGAACTCTTCAACATCAATGTGCCATGTTTCTAAATACGCACACACGGCACCTTTACGTTTACCACCTTGGTTAACCGCAACAGCTGTGTCATTGGCGACTTTTAAGAAAGGAACAACGCCTTGTGATTTACCGTTAGTGCCTTTGATGTGGGCACCCAGACCACGAACACGTGACCAGTCATTACCCAGACCACCGGCATATTTTGACAATAGGGCATTATCACGCATGGCGTTGTAGATGCCGCTTAGGTCATCAGGTACTGAAGTTAGGTAGCAAGAAGACAGTTGAGGTCGCAGTGTGCCAGAGTTGAACAACGTCGGTGTTGAGCTCATGAAGTCAAAGCTAGACAGCAGATTGTAGAACTCAATAGCACGTTCTTCACGGTTCAATTCATTAATCGCTAGCCCCATCGCGACACGCATGTAGAAGGCTTGTGGTAATTCGAAACGGGTACCATCGAAGTGGATGAAGTAACGGTCATATAATGTTTGCAGACCAAGGTAGGTGAATTCAAAGTCGAGCTCTGGTTTTAGTGCTTTACCTAGACGGTCTAAATCAAATAAACCTAGTTCAGAATCAACCAGTTCTTTTTCAATAGCGGTGTGAATGTAGGTTTGGAAATAATCAGGATAGACATTGACCATTTCAGTTTGTGAGGCTTGTTTTGGTGTTTTGTAGACAAACGTTAATGCTTCACGACGAATACCATCCATCAGCAGGCGAGCGGCCAAGGTACTGTATGCAGGATCTTTTTCGATGAAGGTACGTGCTGCCATAACTAATGCTTTTTCGACATCAGCTTCTTTTACGCCGTCGAATAAGTTACGTTGTGTGTCACGTAAAATACCCTCACGATTTACTTCAGTCAGACCTTCACAGGCTTCTGAAATTAAGTGGCTTAAACGATCAACATCGAGTGGATGACGCGAGCCGTCTTCAGCGATCACATTGATAGTCGATTGGTTAGCAGGTTGAGGGTGTTTCTTTTCTTCTTCAGCACGTTTTTCTGATTGCTTTTCACGGTAGAGTACATAAGCGCGAGCCACTTTGTATTCACCTTCACGCATCATCGCAAGTTCGACTTGGTCTTGGATGTCTTCAATATGAACTGTGCCACCATCATCTAAACGACGAAGCAAGTTATCAGCGACTTGAGCAGTCAGTTTTTTAACAATCTCGTGGATGCGACCACTATTGTTTGCTTCATCACCTTCAACAGCTAAAAATGCCTTTGTAATGGCAGCAGCAATTTTACTGCTATTGAAGTCAGTCACTTTACCGTTTCGACGGATCACGCTGTAGCCGCTTTCTGCGGATGAAGGGGTATAAGATGCTTGTATTGCTTCGCTCGCCATAATTGAAATCCCTGCTAATAAGTATTGTGGTCGTTAAAATGCAAAACCACTATAAGTTGTGGTTTCGAATCCAATGAACCACAAGATAGTGTGTTTTTTAGTGCTTGGCAAGTGTATAAGTCGCACATAAATTGTGCACTAATTGTGGATAAGTTGAGGGTGATCCGAAGGGAAGCCAATGGCGATGCGAGATCAGCTCATCTGCTTTTATTTGGTGCTGTAAAAAAACTTTTTTTATGTACAAAAAAGAATAAAAAATAAAGCTGAGTTGTCGGGCAGGGCGGGGAGGATACGAGAGCCTCGATAAATGTTCAAGTGTTTAGATATGTCATGCTGATAAGTGATTGTGTCATCGACAGTTTATTAAATAAAATTAATGCCACAATCAGGCTGGTTCTAACATTTAGCGTTTTGAAGGAGGCTATGGTCAACTTGGGCTCTGCGCAACAACGGTAGTGAGCTGACATTGTTTAAACGAGTGAACGTCCTTGTTCACCCATTCGCGTGCGGGATTTAAGATTGAGCTGAGCTGACTGTGAATACGCTGACTAATTGATTTAGCCTGCCAGCCGTATTTTTTACCATGACAGAGCGTTGCTGTAGTTCATCAATCGCACCTGTCATTTGTATTGCTGATACGCCTACGTTTTTAGCCGTTTCACCATGACGTTGGCTGTTATTGTCGAGTTGCTTGATAGTGGTGAACATTTGTTCGACTAATTGATGTAGATGATCGTTTTCGCTTGAGGCCTCTTCTGTTTTTTTGAGACTACGATCGACATTTTCGACACCGGATTCCATAAATTTATACGCATCAAGTGTTTCAGATTGAATAGTTTGAATCATTTGCTTGATTTCATCTGCAGATGCGGCTGTCCGGAGGGCGAGGCTCCTGACTTCATCAGCAACGACAGAGAAGCCACGACCATGGTCACCTGCACGTGCGGCTTCAATGGCTGCATTTAAGGCAAGAAGATTAGTTTGATTGGTAATTTCAGTGATAACACCAATGATGTTGCCAATTTCGGCTGTTCGGCCATGAAGTGATTGCACCGCTTTTGCCGATGTTTCCACCACATTGCGAATTTCCTGCGTACCGTTACGAACCGATTGGAATTGAATTCTAGCTTCATGAACAACATCATCCATCGCTTGTTTCATGGATTCCGCGGTCATCGATGCATTACCAATATCACGCATCTGTTCTTCAAGCAGTAACAGCATACCTTCTATGGCTGAGGCGACTTCAGTTGATACCGTTAATGCTTCTTTATTTGTGTCTAACATAGCGTC
>DRHY01000092.1 GCA_011052985.1 Methylophaga thalassica | reverse complement strand
ATCTATCTTTAAATTCGGCGATTTGTTTCTCTAACTCGCGAACTTTTGATTGGAACTTATCACCTTCTTCCTTGAGGAAGTCTTTGGTTTCTGCTGCACGGTCTGTTCGCGTTTTGACATTTTCATTCAAAAACTGTGTCACTAAATCATTTGCTACCTGCTGAGCTTTACCTGGTGATTTATCCATGAAAGAAACAGTGAAGGCAATACTGGCTCTTTTTGCACGACCACTCACAGGGTCTGTTACATTGGCTTGGACTAGGTCAACACTAACGTTTGATTTGAATAACTCTACGATAACGGATGTTGCCGCAGTTTTTTGTCTTTCGTCGCGATAAAGGTCGTATTTTTTGACCATTTCCATGACACGAGTGGTCGTCATTAATCTCTGCCGTATTACTTCAATACGTTGATCGGCATAACTGGTTACGGTTGTTCTTACTAAATCATTGGGGATTTCTTGAGACTCAATCAGAATTGTTCCCTGCGACTTATATGAGGATGGAAGAGATAAAACAACAATCACAGTGGCTATAGAAAGTAATATCGCTGGAAATATTATCCAATATTTTCTCCGCCATAAGACATTTAGATAATCCCCAAGGCCTTTTACATCTTCTTCCATCTAGTATTTGCTCTTAGCTTAAAAATTAACGAGAGAAACGCAGTCCGTTCCAGTTGTAGTCTATACTGAACATGACAGAATTACTGTCAACGTTCTGTCCATCCTGTTCATCCACACTTCGATAACGATATGAGACATTCAATGCCCAGTCTTCATCTAGTTTCCATTTTAGGCTGGGTGATAAATCGATATATTTAGTTGAAGTACTTGTCAGATCACTGGCGTTTTTATAATCACTATATTTAGCTGATATGCTAGTACTCATTTTCTCTGACAAGTCTCTTTTGAATGATAGACTATATGAATCTTGTTGGTTAACAGCCCCTTCACTCGATGGTGTTAATGCCCGACTAGCTGACAAAGTATACGTGTTTAGTTCATCCTTTCTAGATGTACTTAACGAATAGTTCAGTCCACTGCTGTTATCCGAGGTAGATGGTCCAACTGATGGGGTATTTTCGCTTTTCAAATAGCGCATACCCAATGAACCATCTAGGGTCCATAACTCACTGAGTTGATAGCTACTAGTCAAACCCACGGAATAGGAGTCGTATGTATTATCTAGTCTATCTGACTGAGCTTCATAATTGACGTATCCAAGTGAAATGCCACCATTAAAGCGTTCTGTATATTGATGTTGCCATGCCAAGTTTAAACTTGTGGTTTGGTTGTCTGTCAGATTGGACCCTAAAGTATTGAGAATCGAGTTAGAGGAACCTGATTGCTCTCTTTCTTGATAGCTTAAACTGGTACTGATCGTATCTAGTTCTGTTATGCGATATCTATATGAAGGGGCTATGCTCTTTGTGGTGGTCGTGGATGTACTACTGAAATCTGCCGTATCTTGTTCTGCAATATCCCGAGAATCTCGCTCTTCATAACTAAGGCTTAGACCATACGTGCTTCTTTCAGTAGCATACGATGAACTGATACTAAAGAATGGATTTTCTTTATCCAGCTGTTTCAAATCTTGGTAACGACTTATTCTGTAACCCATTTTAACTTCATTTTTTGAATTTTCTAGTGAGCGAGAAAAAGTCAACGTTGGGTCAATATTTAAGCTGAAGTCACTTAGAGCATCTTCACGAAGTAATTCATTATCATCATATTTAAATTTAGGATCAGCTTGTGCTTTAAACACCCATTCTGCTGCACTGACTTGGCCAATCGCAAATAGCGAAAGTAATGGTATATATTTAATCATGAATGTTCCAATAATGCGTTTTATGGAACAATCATCACATCACCACTTTCTAAAATGATGTTGCTGTCTAGAGATTTACCTTTTTTGATATCTGCATATCTAACAGGAAGCACTTGCTGTTTATCACCATCACGACGAAGTACGATGATGTTATTTTCTTCTGCATAAGGTGATAACCCACCAGATAAACTTAACGCCTGCATGGCATCTAGAGGTTGGTTCATGACAAACGAACCAGGCGTAGTGACCTTACCCAAGATATGGACTCTATTACCATCAACGTTTGTAACTGAAACCGTTACTACGGGATCAGCCAAGTATTCACTTAATTTTTTGGTCAGTGCTTCTTCTACCTCAGCAACCGATTTATCTTTTGCTACGATTTCACCGGCTAGTGGAAAGGTCACAATGCCATCTGGTAAAACAACAACTTCCTTTTGAAGTGACTCTTCATTCCAAACGGATATATCGAGTACATCACCCGCATTAAGTAAATACCTATCTGCAGCATGGGCAGAAATAGTTACCATAGAAAATAACAAAAATAAACAGGCATTAATTATTTTATACATCTAGAAAGTTCCTTATCTATAAATGACATTTGAAAATGATAGTAACACTCTATTTTTCAAAAAAAAAGGGAGCTTTTGCTCCCTTTAATCATTAAAGTTTTCTTGAAATTAGCGATATTTTATAAGCTTATGCTGCTACAGCATTTTTTCGGCGTAAACCTAGAAGTCCGAGTAATGCTGGCGCGAATAAAAATAACGCTGCAGGTACTGGGATTGCTGAAATTGAGACTGCATAATCTAGCGGACTTGTTGTTGCGTTAAGAATTTCTACTGAATATGTTTCTCCAGCAAGTAGAGGTACTACAATTGAATAACTAGTAATACCGGTCTTAGAAGTACCTGCAGAGGATTCTAATATATTATAAAAATTCAACTCTCCAGAAAAGCCAGCAAATCCTGTTTCAAAACCATTTCGAGGAGAAAATGTCCACTCGATAATGGCATATGTGTCTATATCACTGTAAAGGTCGAACGATGAGAACCATGTACCAGATATTTCACCAACGTCACCTTTCCCTGAAACCGTAGAACCACTCTTAGAAACTATTTCTTGTGTAACATAAGAACCGTAGGTGTATTCAGCCAATAACAAGGGAGCTGCATTTACAGTGACTGAAAGCAGCAAAGCGGTAACAAATAGCATTACTTTTTTCATAAAATCATTCCTCAATAATGGGGTTATGAAGCAATGCAACCCAGCCGTCTCAACTATACCTAGACCTAGACCTGTGGTTTTCCGTCCTTACCTCGCAGTAAGTTTGGCTTTGTTCATCGATAAGTTTCATATTTAGTGAACTTAACTTAATACAACATTCTGGATGAGTATATTATTATCTTCATCATCCAGCTATTGTACCTTAGTACTAGTTAGTAGATGTCTGTACTCAGATTTTCAGAGGAAATACCTCTATATCGCAAACAAAAAAAAGGGAAACTTTTCAGCTCCCCTTTTTTAAACATCTAATAGCTATAAGCGCTATGGATTATGCAGCTACAGCTGTTTTTCTACGTAAGCCCATCAATCCAAGTAAAGCAGGAGCGAACAAGAATAAAGCAGCAGGAACAGGAACAGCGCTAACAGCTGTTGTGGCTGATAAAGAGCCAGCACCAGAAGCAATAATGCTTAGCGTGTATGAAACACCTGCGGTTAGAAGTGCTGTGAATGTCCATTCGCCAGTGATAAATGAGTCTGGGGTAACGATGGATACTCCATCTAGCAAGATATCAGTTGTCGCGACTGACGCATCAGTATTTTCTACAATAGTGAAATCCACATAAGTGGTTTCGTCAGACTTTAGATTAAATGTTGTTGTACCAGTGCCAGATAAAGCTTGGATGTTTTGTGCGACTGGGCCACCAGACAATAAACTTATACCGTTAGTCAATGTCAATGTCGCAGCGTTAGCTGATACTGACACCAATAGAGCTACTAAAAATAGCATCGCTTTTTTCATAATTAAATCCTTGTAAGTAAGATTAAATAAACAAGCAATGCAACCCAGCCATCTTCAATGTTCATGAAGATCCGTGGTTTTCCGTCCCCGCTTCACAACGAGTTTGGCTTTTATTACGCGACAGCAATGAAACGTAGTCGCGTAGAGTCAGGCTGACTCTGCTACAACGCCATCTTCATTGATGCCAATTGTTCATGATTGCTGTTGGTCTGGATTAGACATTGAAGAATCTAATTTTACCTAGAACGATAAATTGGCAGACCGGACAGTTGATTAAGATCATACGTTGTTATTAGCTTATGCACAAGTTAATTCATACGTATTTCTGCTTATAAACTATAAATCCACTAGTAAGCATTTTTGCCACTGAAACCTTTGAAAATGGTTAAGAAAATAATTTCTAAATCCAGTAATAAAGACCAGCTTTGAATGTATTTAAGATCATAATGCACTCGTCCTTGCATTTTATCTAATGTATCTGTTTCACCACGAAAACCATTTATTTGTGCCAACCCGGTTATTCCTGGTTTAACCTTGTGTCTCAACATGTAGCCCTGTATTTGTTCACGATATTGCTCATTGTGTGCCACCGCATGAGGTCTTGGACCAACAATTGACATTGAACCACTCAGCGAATTAAGGAATTGAGGCAATTCATCTAGTGAAGTTCTTCTCAAAAAACTACCGAACGGTGTAATACGGCTATCATTTTTTTGAGCTTGTTTCACTTCTGCTCCATCTTCAGTGACAGTCATCGTTCGAAACTTCCAAACGCGTATTTTTTCACCATCAACACCGTACCGAGATTGTTTAAAGAATACAGGCCCTTTTGATGAAAGCTTAACCCCAATGGCAATAAATATCATCGGAATGGCGATGAGCATTAATATGAGAAGACTAAGGACGATATCTTCAACACGCTTCAAAAGACTGTCGACACCAGCAAAGGGGGTTTCGTACACAGAAACAGCTGTTATGCCTTGATAATCAACCCAACGTGAGTTGAGTAGATTAAATGTAAACAAATCGGGTACTAAGTATACAGATGCCGTGCTGTTGGCAAGTAGTTCAGTTATTCTTCGAATACGATGCTCAGCTGACATGGCAAGTGTAATGT
>DRHY01000091.1 GCA_011052985.1 Methylophaga thalassica | reverse complement strand
GGCAGTCAATACAGAAGCCGACCGATATTATTCGACTATCACTAGATGAACGTTATAAAGAGGATCGTGTACTGGCATTTATTATCGGATTGCGACGCATGATAATGGCGTCATACGATGAAAATACTGAGTTTTTCTATCTGACTACAATCAATCAGCAAAAGCTTTATAACAGTGCCCGCAATATTGAAATAGCAGCTTGGTTATTGGCCAATAAAAAGGATAAGCATGAACACTTGTTATTGCTTAGCGACAGTCTGGTAGGGGAAAAGCGTAATTTAAGTTACCAGCGCTTATTTGGCAAAATGATTGCCACCCAAGATAATTTAGCTAAAGTCATTTCTCAAAAAACAGGGCGTATCATCAGAACGGTTATTGTTCGGGCTGCAAGTTTAATGTTCCTGCCTGTCTGACGTGCTTTTTGAAGGTCCAGCTAAGCCTGCTGTCAGCACAAATCGCATCGCCTGTTCCATTGTCATATCAATAGGGGTCAATTTATTTCTGGCTATCATGATTGGATACCCGCCGATGTTATAGCTCATTGGTAGATAGACTAAAACACGATCTTCCTCTGTTTTAATTGGCAATGAGTTTTTATCGTCTATGGTAATAAAGCCAATTAAATCTATTCCATTCTCGAAACTGACAGAAACGACTTGTTGAAACTCACTTTCACTAGAAGGTGAAAAATATTGAAAGAAATCACGGATAGAGCCATAGACCGATTTGATGAGTGGCATGTGATAGAGCAAGTCTTCAATTTTGCTGAATAGTTTTTTGAAAACATAGACACGCATCATCAAGCCAAGCGCAAAAATCAGCACAATGGCCACTAAAAACCCCATACCTGGCCAATACGGAATATCAGGTAGTACAAACACAATCACATGTCGAAGTGCTTTTTCAGTTGACACCATGAACCAGTAAAATAAATAGGCTGTCAGGGTCAAAGGCAAAATAGTGATTAATCCAGTTAAAAACTGGCGAGTGAAAAAGCGAAACATCTATTTAATCCTTAGCGATAGAAGCAATGTTTATCGAAACTGAGTTGAGTGACAGCATTAGATGCTAAATCTGATTGTTTGCCAAGTCCGAGTGCGGTGATGCCTTGTTCGTGTTGATTAAATTTGGTTGGGCAAAGGGGCGGCTGGCGGCATGCTGCATAAACAGATTTCTTAGTAAACGTTGGCGGCTCACAGCCGATAAGGCTGTTTTACGTAACCATTTAACCGGTAAAATTTGACTTCTAAAGACACGGTTAAATAGATCCATACTGAATTGCATTAATAGATTATCTGCACGTCTATGTCGCTGATACCGTTGTAAGACACTAATATGACCAAGGTCTTGATTTTTGTCTTTAGCGTTGAATATAACGTCGACAAGGCTCATTGCATCTAATAGGCCGATATTGACGCCTTGTCCCGCTAATGGATGGATGGTGTGGGCTGCATCACCTACTAAGGCAACACCCTGTTGGTAATACTGACTGGCGTGACGAAGTTGAAGCGGGAAGGCTTGTCTCCCCCTAATACTGATGATGTTGCCTAAGCGTTCTTCAAAATGTGACTCTAGCTCAGCACCAAACGCTTGGTCTGATAAGGCGAGTAAGCGTTCGGCATTGTTGTCATTCACACTCCAGACGATCGAACATTGTTTTGGGTCAGGTAGTGGCAAAAAAGCCAGCGGCCCTTGAGGTAAAAACCGTTGCCAAGCGGTAAATTGGTGTGATTTTTCTGTGCTAACAGTACAGACAATGCCCTTTTGCTTGTAACTCCAGCCTTTAGTTTCTATGGCCGACATTTCTTTAATCACCGAGTTTGCGCCATCGGCGGCGACAACTAATGATGCTTTCACGATTGAGCCATCATCGAGTGTCAGATCTCCATCCTCCAAAGCTATAGCACTCATGGGATACATAACATCAATATTTGCACATTCCTGACATAAGGAGAAAGCGGTGTGTTGCAAATAGGTGTTTTCGATTATAGTGCCGAGCGATGTCTCGCCCATATCAGCGCTACTGAAGTTCAATTCGCTGTCTTTATCTTCCCACACAGTCATGTCAGTAAATGCCGTAATGCGTTTATCAGGCAGTTTTTGCCATATTCCTAGATGTTGAAGAATTTTTTCACTGGTTTTAGTTAAGGCGCTAACTCGATTGTCGAACGGCGCTTCATGGCTCAGCGGGCTGATGTCTTGAGATTCAATTAAGGCGATGGATAGTGTTGTTTTTTTGGATAGGGCCACGGCTAATGTCGCACCAACCATGCCGCCACCGATTATCGCAATATCGTATTCCTGTCTCATGATAGCGGGATACCTCTGGAGAGCTTAGGGTGATGTTGACTCATACCCATACTTTTTTGTGCGAGCTGATGTTTGAGCATGGGGAGACAATCCATGATGGCGAGACCCGCTGAACGACCATGAGCAATGAGGCTTATATTGTTACTGAAGAGTTTAACCAGCCGATCAGTCGACTTCACAACATCATCTTGATCTGCTTGTCGCCAGTGTTGGTAGTCGGCCAAAACCGCTGCATTACCACAATCGTTGGCATTGAATATTTGTTCTGCTAATACGGCGACATCACGTAAACCTAAATTAAATCCTTGGCCCGCAATTGGATGAAGACTGTGAGCTGCATTACCTATTAAAACCACGCGATCATGAACTGGATTGTCGGCTTGCATCATCGTCAATGGATAGCTTTGACGTTGCCCCACTTTTATAAAGCGGCCAGCACGATAACCAAATGCTTGTTGCAAGGTCGTTAAAAAATCTTCATCAGATAATGATAGAAGTTCATCTTCTTCCCCTGTCTTGACGGTCCAAACTAGGCTACTTCTATCTGAGGATAACGGTAGTAATGCCAATGGTCCTGATGCCGTAAAGCGTTCATATGCCATGCCTTTGTGTGCTTGATCTGTCGTTACATTAGCTGTGACAGCTACCTGACCGTACTGTTGTTCAGAACTAGTCATATCTAAGTAGTGACGAATCGTTGAGTCCCTTCCGTCGGCGGCAACCAGCAGTCTAGTTGTTAGCATTTCATTATTAGTTAGTGTCAGGCTGACGCTGTCATCATGTGGCTGCACCGATGACACCGTTACAGGACAGATAATGTCTAAATTTTCCTGAGTTGAGAGTTGTTCATTCAGTGTCTGGCCTAGTATCTTTGCGGTAATTACTTGACCTAATGCTGGCACTTTTTCGTGTTCAGCGGATAGCCTTGTGACACCGAAGTGCCCTCTATCAGATACATGGATAGTTTTTATTGCGGTGGTGTGGTCCTGGATTTTTGACCAGATGCCCATTGTTTCAAAAATGCGTTGAGAACCATAGGTGAGGGCGATGCCGCGATCATCATAGCTTGGCTGCGAATGGGTACGCATTTCAGTGGCTTCCACAAGGGCAATCTTCAGATTACTATTTCTTAATGCAATAGCTAAACTGGCGCCGGCCATGCCGGCGCCAACAATAATCAGATCATAAATGGGCCGTGTCATCGTCAGTGAATCGCTTTTGCCATTATTCGTTCGATGTCATCAATTTCTTTTGGTGCGTCTTTGGTAAGAACGTCATGGCCCGTTTTAGTTACCAAAACATCATCTTCAATTCTGATACCGATAAAGTGCCATTTTTTATTCACATGAGAAGGGTTTCTGATGTACAGACCGGGTTCTACTGTGAGCACCATGCCAGGCTCAAGCAAACGCCAATCACCACCAACTTTGTAGTCACCCACATCATGAACATCCATGCCAAGCCAGTGGCCTGTACGATGCATGTAAAACTCACGATAAGCTCCTTCTTGAATCAATGTGTCGACATCGCCTTTTAAAATGCCTACATCAACTAACCCTTGGGTGAGTACAGCTACTGCAGCTTCGTGAGGTTGGTTCCAATGATTACCAGGCTTCACAGCATCAATCGCAGCTTTTTGTGCATTGAGCACTATTTGATAAAGCGCGCGCTGGGCAGAAGTGAACTTGCCATTGATGGGGAACGTACGTGTGATATCGGCGGCGTAACATTCATATTCACCGCCTGCATCAATTAGCAGTAGCTCATTATGTTTGAGTTTGGAATTGTTCTCTATGTAATGAAGGATGCAGCCATTTTCACCGCCACCGACGATAGAGGGATAAGCGGGAGAGCGGCAGCCATTTTTCATAAACTCATGAATGAGTTCAGCTTCAATTTCATATTCCCATTTACCCACGTGTGTTTCTTGCATGGCACGAATGTGGGCTTGTGCTGAAACCTCAGCGGCATAGCGCATTGCTTTGACTTCTTGGCTACTTTTGAACAAACGTAATTCGTTCATGCAGTGCTCAAGTTCAATAATTTCTGTTGGTGAGTGCTTACCTGAACGCGCGTTTTGTCGCAGATGATTGAGCCATGACACTATGTGTTGATCAAAACTGGCTTGATTCCCCATGGTGTAAAAGACTTTTTCTTTCCCTTCAATCAGTCCCGGAAGAATATCGTCGAGATCAGAGATAGGGTAGGAGTCGTCAGCTGAAAAATTCTTTATCGCACCTTCCTGGCCTGCCCGATAACCATCCCAGATTTCTTTATCTATGTCGCGTTCTCGGCAAAATAAAATGTATTCACCATGCTCTCGACCCGGAATAAGGACCAATACTGATTCGGGTTCATCAAACCCCGTTAAATAGTAAAAACTACTATCACTTCGATAAGGATAATCCACATCTCTATTTCTATTAGCCACTGGGGCATTGGGTAACACAGCAATGGTGTTGGGCCCCATGATGTCCATGAGATGTTGTCTGCGTTTGGCGAATTCTTTTTTTTGCATCAGTGTTCAGTAGCTTCTTCGGTTGGGGCGTTGGGTTGCAACTCTGTGTAGAGCAGAAATAGACCCATGCGAATGTACTCGACTAGCTCTTCAAAGTTAGTGCGTTCTTGCTCTGTATCTTCGACATCATCAAAACTGACCTGACTAATTTTAATCACATCAGTGACATATTCCTGACAATCATCAGATAATTCAGTTTCATTAGTCATGCCTGAGGTACCCAAGCCGTAAGTTAAGCCTTGGGACCAATCAGCCAATGCAGACAAGCGCGAGGCGAGAGGGGCGTCATCGCCGGGTAATTCCATTTGAAAATCAAACTCTAAACTATTGAGTGCTTGAATAGTCTCGTCAAATAAATGTGTCAGATCTAATTTTTCATCTTCTTGTGGAGCAAAATCATCAAATAATTGTTTGTACCAATTGACACGGTCAGCCATGGCATCCATGCATAATAAACCACATAGAGCGCCTTGTAATTCGGCAAGTGACGAGGGGCCGTCGCCTGTTTGCTTTTCTGAGGAAAGAGATGGGAAGTAAAGTTCTGACATAAAGTAAACCTAATTTGTAAATAAAAAAACGCCACTGGTAAGAGCTAATATCGACTTGGCAAGCTTGCCCATTATGACAGTTGTTGACCGGGTCGGCAGCGCACGTCTATAGTTAGTCATCATTTTCGCATAGCCAAGAACTCATATAAATGGAAAAAAACGCGATACAGCAATTGGAACAACACGTGGATGAACTGCTTCGTGCCAGTCGTCGATTGCGGGAAGAGAACTTATTATTGCGCTCACAGCAAGCTGCTTGGCTTGCCGAGAGAGCACAATTAGTCGAAAAAACGGATGTAGCGAGAAATCGAATTGAAAAAATGGTTAGTCGTTTAAGAGAGTTGGACAGCGAATTATGAGCTCACCAGTCAATGTTAAAATTTTAGGTAAAGACTACCAAATTGCCTGTCCTGAAGAAGAAAAAGACGCGCTACTCGCCTCAGCAAAAATCGTTCATGACAATATGGACAAAATTCGCCAGTCTGGAAAGATTGTCGGTGTAGATAGGATTGCTGTTATGGCCGCATTGAACATTGCGCATGAATTGCTCATTCTTCAACAAAACGATGATCATGCTGTTGAAAAGATGGAAAACAAGATTTTGCAGCTTAAAGAGCGAGTTACTGCTTTTCTGGATGAAGATCGTCAACTCGAACTCTGAAAAAACTATTCGACACCACCTAATATTGCGTATCATGTGAGTTGTTCCTGCGGTGCTCGATAGCGACATGTGTGTCTTGAGCCGATAAGCAAATGCTTAAGGAAACTGAAATAAGAGGTTGAAAAACAGGCCCACTTAGATGGGAAGTTTGCCATCCTCGTGAAGTTTCCCTCTTGAATCTCCTGGTTCAAGAACCCCCGTCGCGTCGGCACTGTGGGGCTTATTTTAAATCCTAGTTAAGCTCCCCTTAATCTCATTTCTTTCCGATTTATTCTTTATCAACCTTCTAATCAAAAAATCTATTTGTAGCCCTGTGCTTAATCAAAATCTGATGATGTAAATTTACTTTTCCCGCCTCTTTGAAACTTATGTTATGTTTCATCAAAAACTAAAAAAACTTAGAAGAGAGAGGAAAATTAACTATGTCATTGTTCGATAGACTAACGGCTAAGCTGTATAAACAGCATATTATCGCCAAGCCCGGTTTCAATCGCTGGCTGATTGCACCAGCCTCTGTGGCTATACATCTGTGTATAGGTTCTGTCTACGCCTGGAGTATTTTTAATCCCGCATTAACAAAGCAATTTGGTGTCGTCACCAGTGCAGCAGATGATTGGAGTTTTTCCTCTGTTGTATGGATTTTCTCTACGGCCATTGTTTTCTTAGGACTTGCTGCGGCCATTGGTGGTAAATGGCTCGAAGAAGTCGGTCCCAGGGCGACAGGGTTTCTTGCTGCCTGTTTGTGGGGGGGCGGTTTCTTAGTTGGCAGCATAGGTCTTGCCTCACATGAACTCTGGCTGATTTACCTGGGGTACGGTGCCATCGGTGGTTGTGGATTAGGTCTCGCCTACGTGACACCCGTCAGTACGCTCATTCGATGGTTTCCTGATAGAAGAGGTATGGCCACAGGGATAGCTATTATGGGCTTTGGTGGTGGAGCCATGATTGGTGCGCCATTAATTACCTACTTATTAAGCTTTTTTTACAAAGCTCCTGAATACTTAGGCAAAGTGGCAGATATTAATTTAGTGACTGAAGCCGGACGTCGATATGCTGAAGTGGCAGGACAACAGATTGAGGTCGTTATTGCCTCAGCAGCTGATATGTTAAAAGCCCCTGTGCCCGGTCCTGAAGGTGTGTATGTGGTAGGAACGGGTAATACCGGTGCGGCGAGTGTTTTTGTCACTCTGGGAATTGTTTATTTTATTGTGATGACAGTTGCAGCCTTTAGTTTTCGCGTGCCGCCCAAAAATTGGAAGCCTGATAATTGGGAAGCCAAGACCGGAGATGATGTAAAAGCTAAAAGTCTTATTACCGACAACCATGTACACATAGATCAAGCTTTAAAAACCCCACAATTTTATCAACTATGGATTGTGCTCTGTTTTAATGTCACAGCGGGCATTGGTGTAATTGGTGTGGCAAAAACGATGATTACAGATATTTTTAGTCCGAGTCTGCCGGGCATTGTTGATGCGAGTTTTGCCGCCACTTATGTATTGATGATCAGCGTGTTTAATATGTCTGGTCGCTTTATGTGGTCAACGGCGTCTGATTATATTGGCCGCAAAAATACCTATCATTGTTTCTTTGTTTTGGGTGCGCTGCTGTACTTGTCGATTCCTTATATAGCAACGCAAGCAAGCATCAGTCCCAGCGTCACTGCCTTAGTGATGTTTTACGCCGTTACGATGATAATTTTCACCATGTATGGCGGAGGGTTTGCCACCATACCTGCCTACCTCGCTGATATTTTCGGAACGATGCATGTCGGTGGTATACATGGACGACTTCTAACAGCATGGAGCACCGCGGGTATCTTAGGACCTTTTGCTATAACACAACTCCGCGAGAGTTCATTAAATAGGGTGTTGCATGATTTAGCTCAAACCGTGGATCCTGCTTTGTTTATGCAAAAGTTTGGCGACTCAGTGGCAAACCTAGATCAATTAATTGCTGCAAAAACGGTGTCTATTTCACAGTTAATGGAAATCGCGCCTCCAGGAACAATGGATCCAACACCTAGTTTGTACAACACCACAATGTATGCGATGGCCGGATTATTGATGGTTGCATTTTTGGCTAATTTATCGATTCGCCCGGTAAAAGAGCATCATCATGTTCAAAACACACACCCAGAACTTGATAGCCAATAATCGTATTTATGGTGGAGGAGGCGGAGCATCTGCTCCGCCTTTTTTATTAGGCTTTTTTAAGTAATTTAATAACTGCTTGGGTATCTGGCTTCTCATGTCGCCATAAGAAAAAAGCTTCAGCTGCTTGCTCGATTAACATACCTAATCCATCCATTGTTTTCTTCACGCCGTGTTGCTTAGCCCAGCGGATAAATGCGGTATCTTTCTCTCCGTACATCATGTCATAGCAACTTGTATCTGGACTAAGTATTCTAGCGGATAGCGCAGGCACTTCACCCTGTAAACTGGCCGAGGTTGCATTAATGATCAGATCAAATTGTCCTGTTATGTCGTCAAACCCGCCACCAGTGATATTGCCCATATCAGAAAAAGCGTCGGCCAATTGCGTTGCTTTATCGATAGTTCGATTAGCAATGACGACAGCTTGAGGTTGTTGGCTCAACAGTGGCTGAATAACCCCTCTTGCTGCACCTCCTGCACCAAGTATAAGAATCCTTTGGTCTTTTAATTCGACATGGTGATTGAGCAGATCCCGGCACAGTCCGGCACCATCAGTATTGTCGCCATGCATCGTTCCATCACTATTAAATATCAAGGTATTAATAGCACCAGCCCGTTTGGCACGTTCAGATAAGGTGTTGGCTAACGCCCATGCTTGCTCTTTGAATGGGACGGTAATGTTAATACCTTTCAACTTAAGAATATCTCTCAGCTGTTTGAGGCTTGGCTCAAGACCATCTAAGGGGACTTCTATCGCTGTGTATTCCATATCTTGTTCACACTGATTGGCAAACTCAGAATGGATGAACGGAGATTTGCTGTGGCCAATAGGGTGGCCAATGACAGCGTATTTATCAGTCATAATTTAATGTGAACCTTTAACAAGGGGCTGAAATTAGCCAGCGCTCTGAAGTTGCTGAGCAATATCTTTAGCAAAGTAAGTGAGGATGCCGTCAGCACCTGCACGTTTAAATGACAATAAACTTTCCATTACACACGCTTCACTTAGCCAGCCATTTTGGATGGCAGCATTAAGCATGGCGTATTCACCGCTTACCTGATAGACAAAAGT
>DRHY01000090.1 GCA_011052985.1 Methylophaga thalassica | reverse complement strand
TGAAGGAAATATTGGTCAGGCTGGATAAGAACGCAATGAAAGCGGCATTCGCCAGACCGCCAGATAAATTATCCGCGGTGATGACCACATACAACATCCCAATATCGTGTCCCGATGTAGTCAGTAGCATAAACATCAAATTAGTTAGAGCCGATAAGATCACACCCAGTACCAAGATGGGCATCACACCATAGCGAAGTACTAAGATACCGCCATAGAAGGCACCAAAGATCGTCATGAATACACCAAAGGTTTTGACGACGGTGGCAATCTCATTTTTTGTAAATCCGAGACTTTGATAAAGAGGATTTGCTACCACACCCAACACAATATCGGATATACGATATAACCCCACTAAAGCCAGCAGTAACCATGCTAATGACCAGCCGTAACGACTAAAAAAGTCTTGAACTGGATCAATATAACTTCGCTTAACACTCTCACTGTCGATAAAACCAACTGACGTCATCAACATCGCAACGAGGCTAGCAGCCAGACCCGCAACAATTAAACGTAAAAATTCTACGACCATTGATGCCAATGCGGAATTACTTAGACTCTGCTCTAACCAGCCTTTAAGCAGCTCAGCACTATCATTCGTCAGTATAAAACAACAAATAAACCCAGTGACCGCCATTAAAAAGGTCATAAAGAAACGGCAATGGTGCCCACGATTGACCAAGGCAATTTGCTGTTGGGCCGGTTCTTTTACCAGCAAGGTGGTTACCATGCCGATGAGTAATAAACTCGCCATTGCTAAATACGTCATCTGCCAAGCGCTGTAATCATAGTGAGTCAGTGTTGTGCCTAGATAACTGGCCAGAAACAAAGCCCCACCGCCAGCAATCAACATACCTATTCGATAACCAGCGATATAGCCCGCAGACATCATCGCCTGCAATTCAGTACTGGCGGATTCAATTCGAAACGCATCAGTAACAACGTCTTGAGTCGCAGAGGAAAAACCGAGACAAACCGCGGCGGCAGCCATCAAAGCTAACGGTTGTGTGGCTGGATCTACCATCGCCATAAACACAATAGATAACATCACCATCAATTGTGACAGCAATAACCAGCCTCGACGACGGCCCAAGTGCTTCGTCAAAAACGGTAATGGCATCACATCAACTAAAGGAGCCCAGACAAACTTAAATGAATAACCCAAGGCTGCCCAGCTGAAATAGGTAATCTCACTTTTTGTCGTGCCGACCTCACCCAACCACAAACTGAGTGTCGAAAAAATCAGTAATAATGGCAGACCAGCCATAATGCCGAATACAAACATCATTAGCACTTTTGGCTGAGTAGAAGCTTGCATACTGTCTTGCCATGAACGAAGTCGTGCGATCAAACTGGTCTCTCAAATTGGCGTTAATCGGCTAAAGTAACACTGACACGTCTCTCAATCCACTATTGCATAAACCGAGCTTTATATTTATTCATCACAAAAAATGAATCCCTTGTTTCTAGAGAGAAAATTATGAGAAAATACCCTTCCCCCTTCTACGGCTGATACGCACACAATCCCATCAAACCTAATGGCAAAACAACGTAAAATAATTCACGTCGATATGGATGCTTTTTTTGCCTCCGTGGAACAGCGTGACCATCCTGAATACAGGGGTAAACCATTGATAGTGGGTGGCCAGCCCAATAGTCGTGGTGTCGTTGCAGCCTGTAGTTATGAAGCAAGAGTCTTTGGTATTCATTCTGCTATGCCCTGTTCTCGGGCTTATCGCCTTTGTCCTCATGCGCTATTTGTGCCGCCTCGATTTGAGGCTTATCGCGACGTTTCTGAGCAAATTAGGGAAATATTTTGGCACTATGCCAGTGAGGTTGAACCCTTATCGTTAGACGAAGCTTATCTTGATGTCACCTTTACTGAGGCCTATAAAGGTTCAGCCACGCTGATTGCACAAGCCATCAAACGTGACATTCTCACTAAAACAAACCTCACTGCCTCAGCAGGTGTGTCCTACAACAAATTTCTCGCCAAGATTGCTTCTGATATGGACAAACCCAACGGCCTCTTTTTAATCACACCAGATCACGGCGAAGCCTTTGTTGCCGATCTTGCCATCGGCAAATTTCATGGTATTGGACCAGCGACAGAAGCAAAGATGAATCATCTAGGTATTCGTACGGGTAAAGACCTGCGCCAGAAATCCTTAGCTGAATTAACTGAGCGCTTTGGTAAAGCAGGTCAGTATTACTTCAATATCGCCCGAGCCATCGACGAACGTCCCGTTCGCAGTCAACGCATTCGTAAATCCTTGGGCAAAGAAACCACCTTTGCCGAAGATATTCACTCCATTCCGGAATTAACCGCCAAACTATTGGATCTAGGCGAACGCGTCTTCGAAAGCCTGAATAAACAAAACCTGAAAGCACGCACTGTCACCGTCAAAGTGAAATATGCTGACTTTCAGCAGGTCACTCGAGCTCACAGCGCTGATCACATTATTGCCTTAGCTGACTTAAGGCAGATTATCCCATTACTCTTGGAGAAAACTGAGGCCAAGACTAAATCAGTTAGACTGGTCGGATTAAGTATGAGTGGGTTTGATTTACCACTAATCGATAAAGTTCAAGCACAACTGGATTTAGCACTTAATGATGGTTTTTAAATAGTATTAGGCTAAATCCATCGGGTAGTTTTGATCAGAATTTCTCGGTGTTAGTAGAAGCATATTGGTTGAGCATAAAACATCAGCCCAACCAATATAAAACGGAGGATTAAATGTTTACTTAAACATTGACTTAATGCAATTAGACCAAATTTTCAAACGACTAAACGCACACTTAACAAAATTGCCATCCTTATGTTTAAACTGTTTTTTTAGTGCTTTTTTTACTTCCCATGTGCCTTTATAACCATTGGGAAACACCACTAAGTCACCGGCTTTAAAGGTAGTTGCTGGACCACCACCTTCAG
>DRHY01000089.1 GCA_011052985.1 Methylophaga thalassica | reverse complement strand
AGGGTTTTAAGGTGATAGGTGTCGCTAGAGTCCCAGCTAAAAACCCACGGTTAGCCGAGCTTAAAGTGCAGGCGCTGAGTTGTGATGCCACCATTCAATCACAGGTAGAACAGACGGTTTCCAGCCTGCCAAAAGAAGCTTGGGTCATCTCAACCATGGGCAGTTACCGTGCTGACGTGCCAGTGGATTACATCGGTCATCGCTACCTCATTAATGCCATGGAAGCTCTCGATATTAAGCGTTTTTTACTGGTGACATCACTAGGTTGTGGTGACTCATGGCAATATTTGTCTGAACGCTCTAAACAAGGGTTTGGGGCAGCGGCAAGAGAGAAATCACTGGCCGAGTCCTGGCTGCAAACCAGTACGCTTGATTACACCATTCTACGCCCTGGCGGTCTGAAAGACGGTGACATCACCCACACTGGTCAGCTCTCACAACAGCAAGAAGTCCATGGTTTGATTCACCGGAAAGAAGTAGCGAGACTGGCCCATGAGCTACTCAACACTGAACAGAGTTTGGATCAGATTTATCAATGTATCGACCCAGAGTTAAGCTGGTAATAGCCGCCACCAAGATGACAAATACCCCGGCTAGGCCCTTAATTGGCCTAGGTGTTATTCAATATTTGCCTACTTAATACTGACTTAAACTTCCTGCTCTAGCCCAATTGTCACTGGGGTTTCACCTGCTTTAATCGGTGGGGTTTCGTTAATCATCATGGTGCCATTTATCATCTTAAGTCAGAGATCTTGAAGTCATTAAAAAGTGTTGGAGTTTAAGTGCTTTAGAAATTTACAGCACAGCTGTCAATAGCTCCGATGATGAAAAGTCGCTCTGAACGACTCAGTTAAAAAGCTTATTTATCGACCGCTTCAATGACCAAACATGGATACTTTTTTTGGTTAGCAGGCAATAAAACTAATGCTTTTCCAAATTTAATACTCATATCAATTAAAAGGCAGAGAAGTGTGATTCGTTTTCCTGTCAGTCTTTATAGCAGAGCTATATATCTGAATTACAATGAAACAACACACGAGAAACAAGGTCGAAGGCTGCAATCTGGTGTAAACACACTGTCGAGTTTGCAAAAAACTCACGCTATTTGAGTGAACATACAGACAATAGTTAGTTTACCCTGGTAATAGAAATAAGTATCATTATCATAAGTAACCTTAAATAAAAAAACCATCGCAACTCCAGGAGATACAAACGATGACGAATAATTGGTTCAAACGCCAACATCTTGTAGCGTTGTTAGGCGCTGCTGCCTTATTTACAGCCCCTGTCGCTTTTGCCAACGGCCCAGTCGGTGAACACGTCAATCATTTATCTGACAACCTAGATAATTACTCAACAGAAGTGAAGTGGCTAAATACAAAAGTCGAAGAAATGATTAGCCGTTATCAAAAAGGTGGTGTAGAGGAAGCTAAACCTGAATTACTCGTTGAATACTGGGAAGAAGTGAAATTCCATTCCGCTATCGAAACCAATTATGTCCCTGTTTACGCTTCTATTTGGCAGGGTTTATATGGTGTGAAGGATGCCTTGGAAGAACAAGAGTCAATTGAAGACATTCGTATTCAACAACGTTTCCTCGAACAATCTTTATGGCAAGCCCTAGGTGCAGTAAAATTAGCAGCTCAATATCAAGATAAAGGCCTGACTGACAAAGTCGCCACGACTGAAGCCAACCCAACTAATTCTCTGGAAGCACTTCAAGCGATCAAAGGTCGTCTGGACCGTGTTGTTGCCAAATATGCTGAGCAGTTAGATAAAGAAGCTGTCAGCATTGTGCATGATACCTATTTGAACCTATTTGAAGGTGTCGAAGGTGAGTTGATTTCACTGGATGCCGGACTGGTAGAAGATCTGGAAAAAGATTTTAATGTTGTGCTGCCACAAGCGATTCAGAAAGGCCAGAGCCTGGATGAAGTTCGCAAAGTTGTGAACACCATGAAAGGCAAAATCGATACAGCGCATGATTTACTCGAAAAATCGGCGGAAGAGAGAAAGGACGTTTTTTAAATGCAACGTAGAACATTCATACAATCTCTGGCAGCGCTCGCCGCTGCTGGTGCATTGCCTTTGAGTATCAGACAAGTTCTTGCCGACCCCGCGAATGCTATGTCCGTCGAAGACTTACCGAAACTCGAAGGTGAGTTAACCCTCTATCTCGGACGTGGTGAAGGTGGACTGTATGAAAATGTAATTAAAGCCATTGAAAAGCGTAACCCCGATCTTAAGTTACGCATCCGTCGTGGACCGACGGCTTCCCTAACCAATGCCATCCTAGCAGAAGCCAAGGCTGGTGTTCGTCGGGCAGACTTGTTTTGGGCCGTCGATTCTGGCGCGGTGGGTATGGTCACGTCAGCTGAACTTGCTCAACCGCTTCCCACCGATCTGACCGGTCAACTACGTGAGGAATTTCAGTTCCCGGACTGGGTACCTATCACCGGTCGTATCAGAACCATTCCGTTTAATACCGAGAAATTGACTGCCGATAAAATCCCAGACGATATTATGGCTTTACCCGATACCGATTTCAGTGTCGGCTGGGCACCAGCCTATGCGGCATTTCAGTCTTTTATTACCGGCATGCGAATTCTGGAAGGTGATAAAGCGACCGCTGACTGGCTTAGAGCCATGAACAAAAAAGCCAAGAAATTTGCTGGCGAACTCGGTGTGGTGATGGCTGTGGAACGCGGTGAAGTCGATATCGGCCTGGCTAATCATTACTACACACTACGTTTAAAAGCGGGTAAGCCGGATGCCAATGTCGACTTGGCATTCACCAATAATGATGCCGGTTGTCTGGTCAATGCTTCCGGTATTTTGGCACTCAAGGAAGGAGATTTACCGGTCAACTTCATCCGTTATTTATTAACTAAAGAAGTGCAGTCTTATCTTGCTGAAGAAGCCTGTGAAATTCCACTTGTGACTGGCGTCCAACCTCCCGAGGGATTACCAAAATTAAATAGCATTAATCCGCCACAAATTGATTTGACCCGTCTGGGTGACCTACGTCCGACCATCGACTTGATGCGTAACGTCGGCGTTTTATGAAGCGATGGTCTCCGTCTTACCCTCTGGCATTGATCATCGCGCTGATAGCGCTGATGCCAGTGGTGGTGCTGATCTCATTGGCATCCGACAGCCCACAGCTGTTTGATGCTCGCAATCTCGAGATTCTCACCAATACGTTAGCCCTGATGGTGTTCACCGCTGGAGGCGCTGTCTTAATTGGTGTACCCCTAGCATTACTCACTGCTTATGTCAGACTCCCTTGGGGTAAATTCTGGCTGGTTTTACTGGCCTCACCTTTAGCCATTCCAAGTTATATCGGTGCTTTCACGCTTTATGCCGCTTTTGGGCCTGGTGGCGAAATAGAACAACTCATCGGTCTAACGACACCAAGTTTTGATGGCCTATTTGGATCGAGTGTGGTGATGGCCCTCTACACCTATCCTTTTGTCATGCTGACTGTGCGTGCCTCTTTGCTCAGTCTTGATGCCAGTCTGGTGTATGCCGCACGCACTTTAGGTATGTCCTTGCTCGGCAGTCTGTGGTCTGTCGTTTTACCGCGTATCACTAATGGTATTGCTGCCGGTGCTTTACTGGCAGCCATGTATGCACTGTCTGACTTTGGTACGCCAGCCATTTTAGGACTGGATACCTTCACTCGCATGATTTATGTTGAATATAACAGCTTCGGCCTAAGCCAAGCGGCGATGCTATCACTGCAATTGCTGGTGATTGTGGGTCTTATCCTGTTTCTTGAGTCGCGCGTTAAAGGCACACACGAAAGACCTGGGAAATCACTGACTTTATGGCCGGGTAAACTCCGGACTTGTGCAATGCTGCTGGCGTCTATGCCAGTGATTGCCTTGTCTATCGTATTACCGCTGGCTGTGTTTTGCATCTGGCTGTGGCGAGAAGGTGCCGGCAACTTTGAACTGATTTATGCCTGGAACTCAGCCTATGCCGCTTTCTTCGCCGCCATCGCAACTGTCATCTTTGCTTTACCTGTAGCACAGGCTGCCATCAGTGGTAAGTTTGGTCGCCTGATGGAACGCGTGAGTTATCTTGGTTTTGGTGTGCCCGGTATTGTGATGGGCACCGCTCTCGTCTATGTTGGCTTACAGCTTTCCTTTCTTTACCAAACGCTGGCATTACTCGTTTTAGCCTACGTGATGCGCTTCCTGCCACTCGCAGTCGGCTCCATTCGTTCGACGTCTGAACGTCTTGATCCCAGTCTGGTAAAAGCCGCACGCCTGCTGGGAGCTAGCCGTAAAGAGGCTTTTCGTCGCATCACCTTCCCCCTGAGCATTCGTGGCATCGTTGCCGGTGCCGCTTTGGTATTCCTTGAAGTCATGCGAGAATTACCGGCAACGCTGATCCTGAGCCCGCTCGATTTTGAAACGCTGGCCACCTATTTATGGCGCGTTTATGAAGCCGGTTATTTTGGGCAGGCAGCCATCCCCGGATTGTTATTAGTAGTGATTTCCGTTCTGGCTATGGCCATCATGTTTTATGGTGAGCGTTGGAACCAGACGGACATCATCGAAGAGGAACCCTCTCTCTCATGATTGAAGTGCAGAATGTTTCTGTCCATTACGGGCAGAAAAAAGTAGTTGATAACCTTAGTTTTACACTCGGTGATGCTGAATTGTTGACACTGGTTGGCCCCACTGGATGCGGAAAAACCACTATTCTCCATGCACTGGCTGGGCTTATTCCCATTTCCGAAGGCACGATTAAGCTGGGTGGTCAAACGATCACTGCCAGTAAAACCATTGCACCGGAAAAACGTCAGGTCGGTATGGTGTTTCAAGACTTTGCCTTATTTCCCCACCTGACCGTCATAGAGAATGTCAGCTTCAAACTGAAAGAGAACAGTAAAGCCGACCATTGGATTGAGTTACTGGGCCTGACGCCTTGGCGTGATGTCAAACCAGCAAACCTCTCAGGTGGTCAAAAACAACGTGTCGCTCTGGCTCGAACACTGGCACACGAACCAGCCTTTGTCTTGCTGGATGAACCCCTGTCCAACCTCGATGCAGCCTTAAAAGATGATTTACGTTGGGAAATTCGTCAGGCACTAAAAGAAGCAGGCGTACCAGCCATTTGGGTCACCCATGATCAGGAAGAAGCTCTGTCTGTTGGTGACCGGATTGGCATTCTCAAAGACGGCAAACTACAACAAATCGACACACCAGAAAACTGCTTTAGTAAACCTCAAAGTCGCTTTGTGGCTCGTTTTCTCGGTGATGCCAGCTTTCTACCCGGCACGCTAAACCCAGGCAGTAACATCGTTGCCACTGCCTTAGGTAATGCCCCAGCCTCCCCCGTCAATGATGCACAAGGTGAGGTGGATTTATTACTTAGACCTGACGATCTCTCATTAACGCTAGACGAAGCAGGCAATGGTCAAATTATCTGGAGTCGTTATGAAGGCAGTGCTCGTCTATATGGAGTCAAAACCGATGCTGGAGCAACGGTGAAAATTCGTTGCAGTCATGAAAACATCGCAGAACCAGGTCAGCGTGTGATGATGCATATCATTACGACACACCCTTTAGCCGTTTTCGAGCGCTAAACACCAATTTTAGGATGTCAGAAAGCGATAAATGGCATCCTGGATTCGCCACGCTGAGCGAATAACAGGTCCTAAATAAGACGAGATTGTGGCGTTCTAACACTGAACGGATGCCATTCTGATGATGCCTGACTAGCTCCGATTTCAGTGGCATGACACACTGAAAAAAGTGTTCAGATTTTTCTCTTGGATAGAAAGTTTATTCTTGTGTTTCGCCAAGCCACAATGAAATAAGCCCATTACGACCACGCACACCAAATTTACGACAAATACGAACGCAATACGTGTGAACCGTACTATGACTCAAGCCCAGCTCATCGGCAATCTCGGCCTCTGTCTTCTCAGTGAGTAGGCCACTCAGCACCCGACGCTCGGCTGCAGTCAGTGTTTCTTCGGCAAGATAAATACCATGATGCAATGTGACTTGTTTTTGGAACCACTTTGTCGGACGCACGGCATAATCCAATAACTGGCGTTCTGCTTCACCAAAATTCACCCAGTCTTTACCGCCGCGTTCAAACACCATCCAAGACTCAACATCAGGGCTGATTGGCGTGGCCACGAAAATGACATCACGAATATCAAAAGGCACAAACAATTTTTTATAAATCTCCGACTCAAACCATTCCGGTGGCACCATCTCGTGTTTGATATTGATTCTGAATGTGCCGGCATTCTTAAGGTTAGCAAGAATGCTGGGATCAACCTGTCCACTATCAAGCCGACGGTAGTGTTCTTTGCGAACAGCTTCACGTTCGGCGGTATGATGCAGATAATAATTGTGGCGCGCTCGCCAGCCAGAGGCCGGGTCATTTTCAGCAATAGCTTCAATTCTTAACGAGCCTATCCAGTAGGCCTGCTGCGCATCAACCAGATCGGCCAGTCTTTGCAGTGTGGTATCCAGCATTTCCAATGAGCGAGATGCACTGCTAGCGGCCATCTCATCCCAAAGTTGATGAATGGCTTGTTTTTGAGCGTCTTCCATGTGTGTTTCTATACTTAATTATCAAAAGTGTCTCTAATCAGTGACTATCACCGCGTTGTGTCTTTACCTAATATGCATGTCTGAATTTTCGCTTTAACACGCAAATACATTTCAGCCAAATTGTTAAACCGTTTGTTCTAACCGAATAACAACTTTTTGTTTTGGAAAATCTTTGATTTGTCGAAATTCTGCGAGGATTTTCGGCGAAAAAGCAAAAATATGCTGCATTACATATCGATAATGCACGGCTAAAGGCATGGATGCAACTCTCCATACTATCAATGCTTATGTTCAGCCAGCATCAAATGAAAACTCAGAAGTAAGGAACATTGATGAACAAAACACTGCTTTCTCTCATGCTCACCGCCAGCTTTGTCACTATCGCTGACGCCAAAGCTGAAACAGCCCCCTCAACTGATAAGTGGCAGCCACGCATCGACTTTGAAGGCAAACTGGGTAACGAGCGTAGCCTGGGTGAAGCAGATTTATTGATACCGCTTTGGCAAAACAACGACAGTCTGCTGTTTGCCAACCTACGCGGCCGTATGGATAACGATGACAGTTACGAAGGCAATATCGGTGTGGGTCTTCGCCACATGCTGGACAATGGCTGGAACCTCGGTGGCTATGGTTATTTTGACCGTCGTAAAAGCCCCTATGACAATTTCTTCAACCAAGTGACCTTAGGTGTCGAAGCCTTGTCGATGGACTGGGATTTACGAGCCAATGCCTATATCCCCGTAGGAGAAACTAGCCACTTTGAAGAAAGTTTAGACACGGTCGATTTTTCCGGCACAGCTATCACCTATCGTGCCGGTGAAGAACGTTCCATGAGCGGTTACGACGCTGACATCGGTTGGCGTATACCCGTATTTTCTCCCGAGGACGATAAGCAATTACGTATCTATGCCGGTGGTTACCGGTTTACCGACAGCCGGGCAGAAACCATCCAGGGACCGCGTGCTCGACTGGAAATGAAATTCAACGCATTACCTTTCTTGTCGAGAGGTTCGCGTTTATCGCTGGGGCTGGAATACCAGCATGACGATCCTCGTGGTAGTCAGAGTTATGCGGTATTACGATTCAGCATTCCATTGGGAGGCAGCAAAGCCAAAGTGGGTCGAAGGCTGACGTCAATGGAGCAACGGATGACAGATCCTGTTGTCCGCGATGTGGATGTTGTCAGCCAGGGAGGCAGTTATGGCTCGCCAGAAGTGATTCGCGAAACCGCCGATGGTAAACGCATTGTGCTGTTTGATGACAACGTTAATAGCAATAATGTCAGTACCGCCATTGCTAACGCGGGTGAAAACACGACCGTCATCCTGAACGGTGATTACACCGGGGTAAACACCCTCACGACACTACAGCAAGGGCAGCAGATTTTAGGCAGTGCCAATCTTAAGGTCAAAACCCCTTCTGGCAGAAGCGTCAACATTACCACGCCATCAGCCAGTCTCTCAGGTACAGGTAGTAATGGTGGCGGTGGCTCAGTCCGGTTTTTTGATATGGCTGATAACAGCAGTCTTATCGGTGTGAAAGCCAAAATAACAAATTCATCTACAGCAATAATCGCCAAAATTGAGGGCAAAGACAACGTCAAGATTCTGAACAACACGCTCACCTCAGAGGTGAGTAGCTTCACAGCCGCTACTCTAGAGATAAGGAATAGCCGCAATGTCACCATACGCAATAACACTATGAACGTTATCGCCAATGGCTTATCTGGTCTGGGCATAGCCTTTGCCGATAATAACGCCAATATCGACTTTTCTAATAATAGCCTGAACATAGGCGGCACAGCCGCAACTTTGCGTACATACATACTCGCTGCAGGTGTGACGATCAATAACCTTTCGGGTACAGGCAATACATCAAACCTCGCCACCTGTTATATCTCTGGCGGCTATACCATTACAGGCTCAATTGAAACCAATGGCATTAATCTCTGCCCACCCTAAGCTAAATCGTGTTGGGCAGTAAAAAAGTTCGTTTCTTTGCCAACCTAACACAAGCAACAACAAAACTCACAGCCCTTAAAACTAAGCCAGACAAAGGTTTCAGGCATAAAAAAACCACCCGAGGGTGGCTATTTTATATGGGGCGGCGTCAATCATACAGGACCATAACCCATTGTATTAATTACACTAAAATACGATTCAAACTTTAGTTGCCCCTTATAGTGTACCCCAAATGTTTTTATATATTGGGACCCTACTAGCTGCCGTATTAGAAATACATAGAATTATTTCTAGTATAGAATATTGCTACTTAAATCATAGAATAATTCTTCAACATGGATGAGATACTAAAAAAACTGGATGCAGTATTTTATGAGCTTATTGATAAAGTCGATCAAGTTTATATGGGGCTGAATCCGTGTTTTGTCGGAGATTCAATATCAGATAGTTTTACAGT
>DRHY01000088.1 GCA_011052985.1 Methylophaga thalassica | reverse complement strand
GCAGCTTTAAATGCAGCCATAACCCGCTCTTTTTCAGCCGCCTTCATACGACCATGAACCAATCCGACGCGTAAGTCAGGCAAGCTATCTTGAAGTGTCGTGGCGGTATCTTCTGCAGCCTGACATTGTAAATGCTCTGACTCTTCGATCAGTGTACATACCCAATACACCTGACGTTGCTGCTGACAAGCGACATGGACCCGTTCAATCACATCCTCACGTCGACTATCTGATAGCACGACAGTGCTAACCGGTGTTCTTCCTGGTGGTAACTCATCAATGACCGACACATTTAGATCTGCATAAGCTGTCATTGCTAGCGTACGAGGAATAGGCGTTGCTGTCATCACTAACTGGTGAGGCATCTCTTCTGCGTTTTTACCCTTATCCCGAAGCGCTAAACGTTGATGCACGCCAAAGCGGTGTTGCTCATCAATAATGACCAAACCTAAATGATGAAACTCAACTTCGCTCTGAAATAAGGCATGTGTACCAACAGCGACCTGCACTTTACCTGACTGCAGATCCTCGAGTACCTGACGTCGCTCTGCCGCACTTTGTTTACCCACACACCAGCCGACAGACATCCCCAGTGGCTCTAACCACTGACTAAATATCTTAAAATGCTGTTCAGCTAATAGCTCAGTAGGCGCCATCATTACAGCCTGATACCCTGCGCTAACGGCTTCAACAGCGGCTAATGCCGCGACCACCGTCTTACCCGAACCAACATCACCTTGCACTAAACGCTGCATAGGAAATGTCTGAGAAATATCCCCTAAAATATCGTTGAGAACACGCTTTTGGGCAGAGGTTAATGGAAAGGGAAGCTTTTCTAAAAAAGCTTGTTTTTGTTGACCAGAACTTGTCAAAACAGGTGCACGGTGATGTTGTGTTTGTTGACGCAGTTTCTGCATTGTTAACTGCTGAGCCAATAATTCTTCATAGGCTAAGCGTTTTTGTGCTGGGTGATGACGTTCCATCAGTTGATCGACTGGGGCATCAGGGGGAGGTTGATGGACAAATTTTAAGGCATCGGCGAGTGAGTATTCTGCCGCCTGATGCAACCGCGACTCGGGTACTAACAATTCAGTCATCATACCTTTATCAAGACAAGCAATCGCCTGTTTCATCAATTTGCGTAATGATAGTTGGTGTAACCCTTCGGTAGTCGGATAGACAGGTGTAAGCTCTGACTCAACAGAGGTAATACCCTCATCAGTTAGCAATTGATACTCAGGGTGAACCATCTCAAAAGCACTAGGGCCATTACGAATTTCACCAAAACAGCGAATACGTCGCCCTTTTTCTAACTGTTGTTGTTGTGCTTTTGAGAAATGGAAAAAACGCAGGACCAACGAGCCAGTACCATCAGAAATATGGCACAACAAAGAACGTCGTCGACCAAATTTAACTTGAGAAAGTTGGATAGTGCCTTCTACCAATACTTCTTGTTGTAATCGTAAGGCACCGAGAGGCATAAGCCTAGTGCGATCTTGGTAGCGAAGTGGTAGATGAAACAGCAGGTCTTGCACCTGCTGCACACCAATTTTAAGCAGGCGTTCGGCTACTTTCCCGCCAACACCTTTTAATGCTGTCACCGGCTGTCTAAGCACATCATCCATGGCTACAACCGTCGGTGCTGACAATAAGTTAAATTAAGCACTCAGATGCAGAATTGCATCCATTTCAACTGGCACGCCTTTAGGCAAAGAAGCAACACCAATCGCCGCACGTGCAGGATAGGGTTGCTCAAAATATTCAGCCATAATTTCATTAACAGCGCCGAAATAGCTGAGATCTGTCAAAAAGATATTCAACTTAACAACGTCTTGTAAACTGCCGCCAGATGCTTTTGCAACCGCGGATAAATTATCAAATACTCGCTTAACTTGCGTATTGAAGTCACCTTCAATCACTTCCATCGTTTCTGGTACTAAGGGAATTTGTCCAGAAAGATAAACCACATCACCTACTTTGACTGCTTGCGAGTATGTACCGATCGCTTCAGGGGCATCAGCAGTGTGAATAATTTCGCGTGTCATTCAATTCTCCATTGATTGTTAATTAATTCGACTAATTCTTTCCACCATATCCAAACGGCGAAGACGGCGGATAATTCTAGCTAGATGTTTACGATCTGATACTTCAATCGTTAATCTTAGATCGGAATAACCGCCATCGCGCTCATCGATCACCACATTGTCGATATTCGAATCTGACTCGGATACTGCTGCGGCGATTGTTGCAAGGGTACCGCGCTGATTTTTTGAGTGCACCATAATATCAACAGGAAAGTCACGCTCGACATCCGTTGACCAAGCGACATCCAGCCACTTCTCATTCTGAACACGTAAATGTGACGTGTTCTTACAGCCGCGTTGGTGAATGATAATTCCACGTCCAGAACTGACATAACCGTGTATCGGATCGCCAGGGATGGGGTGACAACATTTAGCAAAACTGACGACCATTCCTTCTGTGCCAGCAATCATCAATGCTTGAGCTTCCGAATCAGGCGTCGTTTCATGAACCAGTTTCTGAGCAATGAGTAAGGCGGAATGATTGCCTAAGCCGATGTCTTCTAATAAATCATCAAACTGCGTCAGATCAAATTCACTAATTAGTTCATTGAAGCGCTCAACAGGTATTTCATCAATATTGGTTGAAAATGCAGTTAAATGTTTATTCAACAGACGTCTTCCAAGAAGAACAGCTTCTTCTGTTTGTAGATTACGTAAGTAATGACGAATATTGGTGCGCGCTTTTGCTGTCACGACGAAATTAAGCCACGCCGGATTAGGGTGTGATGTTGGCGATGTAATGATCTCAATCGACTCGCCCGTTTCTAACTGGCTGCTTAATGGGACAACGTGCCGTCCTACTCGAGCCGCAACACAATTATTACCAACATCACTATGTACGGCGTAAGCAAAGTCTACAGGTGTCGAACCTCGCGGTAAGGTGAGGATTTCACCTTTAGGCGTCGAGACGTAAATTTCATCTGGAAACAAATCAATACGCAGGTTTTCCAAAAACTCCATTGAGTCGCCGGAGCCTTTTTGCATTTCCAAAATACCCTGCAACCACTGACGTGCTTTACGATGAGCGAGGTTGTTTCCGACTGACTCACCTGTTTTGTATAACCAGTGAGCAGCTACACCTGCTTCAGCCATATTATCCATATCACGAGAGCGAATTTGCACTTCAATCGGCACACCAAATGGACCGAATAAAACGGTGTGTAGGGACTGATAACCATTGGCTTTAGGTATAGCGATATAGTCTTTGAACTTGCCTTGAACCGGCTTATACAAATTGTGCATAACGCCTAACATTCGATAGCAAGCGTCGACATCATCAACAATAATTCGGAAGGCATATACATCCATAACTTCCGATAAGGTCAATTGTTTACTGACCATCTTTTTATACAAGCTATAAAGGTTTTTTTCACGCCCTTGAATATCGGCGCTCAGACCCTCTTGCTCCATACGGTTGATGATTGAAGCGGTTATTTGCGAGACAATTTCTTTGCGATTACCACGAGATTTTCTAACCGAGCTTTGCAAAACACGATAGCGAATCGGATATTGAACATGAAAGCCTAAGTCTTCTAATTCACATCGCATTAAGTTCATACCTAAGCGCTGAGCAATCGGTGCGTATATATCTAAGGTTTCATTGGCAATGCGGCGACGTTTTTCAGGTCGGAGGTGACCCAATGTCCGCATGT
>DRHY01000087.1 GCA_011052985.1 Methylophaga thalassica | reverse complement strand
GCCAAAATCCACTTGCAGGTGCACGTATTGCAGGTTGTTTACATATGACTATTCAAACCGCTGTACTCATTGAAACATTGGTTGAGTTAGGTGCAGAAGTACGCTGGTCATCATGTAATATTTTTTCAACGCAAGATCACGCTGCTGCAGCTATTGCTGACCAAGGTGTGCCGGTGTTTGCTTGGAAAGGTGAAACTGAAGAAGAAGCTGTTTGGTGTATTGAGCAAACTATTGTTGGTCCAAACAACTGGCGTCCAAACTTGATTCTGGATGATGGTGGTGACTTAACTCAAATCATGCATGACAAATATCCAGAATTTTTGGAAGACGTTAAAGGCTTGTCTGAAGAGACGACAACAGGTGTTCATCGCTTATATGAAATGATGAAAGCAGGTACATTGAAAGTACCCGCTATCAATGTAAACGATTCAGTAACCAAATCTAAATTTGATAATTTATATGGCTGCCGTGAATCTTTATTAGATGGTATTAAACGCGCAACTGATGTGATGATCGCCGGTAAAATCTGTGTTGTTTTAGGTTACGGTGATGTGGGTAAAGGCTGTGCTCAAGCATTTCGCGGAATGGGTGCGACCGTTTTTGTGACTGAAATTGATCCAATCTGCGCATTGCAAGCCAGCATGGAAGGCTACCGTATTGTCTCTATGGATGATGTCGCTGCTATGGGCGATATCTTTGTCACGACTACCGGTAATATCGACGTTATCAATCACGGTCATATGCTGAAGATGAAAAATGAAGCGATCGTTTGTAACATTGGTCACTTTGATTCTGAAATTGATGTCGCTTCATTACGTAAATACGAATGGGAAAACATTAAACCTCAGGTAGACCACGTCATTTTCCCAGACGGAAAACGTATTATTCTGTTGGCAGAAGGTCGTTTGGTTAACCTCGGCTGTGCAACAGGCCATCCAAGTTTTGTGATGTCAGCTTCTTTCACAAACCAAGTTATGGCTCAAATCGAGTTATGGAAAAATAGTGATAACTACAAAAATGAAGTCTATGTGCTGCCTAAGCAACTTGATGAAAAAGTCGCTCAGCTTCACTTAGGCCGAATTGGTGCAAACTTAACCACCTTGACTGATCAGCAATCGGCATACCTTGGTTTGGACAAAAATGGTCCATACAAACCAGACCACTACCGTTACTAAGTCAATTTACTCTAGAATGGGCTGACTAATATCAGCCCATTTTCTTTCTAAGTCAGAAAAACATCATGTCAAAAAAACTTACTGTCAGTTGTGAATTTTTTCCACCTAAAACGGATAAAGGCGCGGCTAATTTACGCCGAGTACGAGACGCCTTATTACCGCTAAAACCAGAGTTTTATTCCGTTACTTTTGGGGCGGGTGGTTCAACACAAGACAATACCTTTGACGCCGTGACAGATATTCAACGTCACGCACAAACAACGCATGTTGATGCCGCACCACATTTATCTTGTGTTGGCTCAACCGCTGAAAAACTTCGTGCATTATTGAATGCCTATCAAGAAAATAATATTCATCGTATTGTCGCCCTAAGAGGTGACTTACCGTCTGGTATGAGAGATCCTGGTGATTTTCGCTATGCGAATGAACTCGTTGAGTTTATTCGTAAGGAAACTGGAGACTACTTCACCATCGAAGTGGCCGCTTATCCAGAAGTTCATCCTCAAGCACAATCTGCTGAAGTTGATCTTGAAAATTTCAAACGTAAAGTCGACGCTGGGGCTAACAGCGCTATTACCCAGTACTTTTATAATATCGATGCTTACCGCTATTTCGTGGATAACTGCCAAAGCAATGGTATCGATATCCCCATCATTCCAGGCATCATGCCTATCAATAATTATGCTCAGTTAGCTAGGTTTTCATCTGGCTGTGGCGCTGAGATTCCACGCTGGCTTCGTAAGAGATTAGAAAGCTTTTATGATGACACCGAGTCGATGAAAGCATTTACCCTTGATTTTCTTACTGATTTTACTCAACAACTGATTGATTGTGGTGTCCCTGGCCTGCATTTTTACAGTATGAACAAGGTTGAGCCAACACTTACTATCTGCGAACGTTTGGGCTTAACACAGCATACATAGTTTTTAGCTAAGGACGTTTTGACTAAAATCATTACAACATTTTCGAATCCAACTGTAGGCAATGGCATAACACTTGCGGTAACATAACTACATGGTCGAAAAAGTACTCAAAGAACGTTTGTGAAACCCTCATTACAGCTACGTGTAGGCCAGAGTCTGTCTATGACTCCTCAATTACAGCAAGCAATACGTTTGCTGCAATTGTCGTCACTTGAACTTCAGACAGAAATTCAAGAAGCCTTGGAAACGAATCCCTTACTCGAAGTCGAAGAAGATTTTGATTTTGATGAGAATGCGCGTCAGCGCAGTGAGGATGATCAAGACAGCCGTGATGTCAGTCAGTTAGAAAACCAAGATATACCTGATGATCTTCCCATCGATAGCAAGTGGGAAGACACCTATGATCATCAGCCCACTACTGTTTCTTCAAATAACACCATGGTTGACTCCGATATGGAAAGAGACAACCAAGATGACAGTCCAGATTCACTGCAACAGCATCTTCTATGGCAGATGCGTCTGACACATTTCACTGATGTTGAGGAAGGTATTGCAGCCATGATCATCGACTCAATTGAGGATGATGGGTATCTGAAGGCCTCACTTGAAGATATTCAACAAAGTCTGGGCGAAGAATTCGCTGAAATAGAATTAGATGAAATTGAAACCGTACTGCATCGAATACAACATTTCGACCCTGTCGGTGTGGCTGCTCGAGATTTGCGTGAGTGTTTATTGATCCAACTGCGTGTCTATGAAGAATCTGGTCTGCCACACATCCAGCTGATGAGAGAATTGATTGATAAACATCTCGATACACTGGCTAAGCGTGACTATGCTCAAATTAAACGTGCTTTAAAAGTGACTGATGATGAGCTAACAGAGTTAGTTCGCTCTATTCAATTGTTAAACCCTAGACCAGGCAGTCAAATACAAACAGATAAAACTGAATATATCGTTCCTGACGTATACGCACAAAAAGTAAATGGCCGCTGGTTATTATCACTCAATCCTGACAACGCACCTCGATTACAAATTGCCGATCATTATGCTCAGTTGATTAATCGAGCAGATAACAGTGCTGAAAATACCTACTTGAAAAATAATCTTCAGGAAGCTCGTTGGTTTTTGAAAAGTCTCCAAAGCCGCAATGAAACACTGCTCAAAGTAACTGATGCTATTGTAGAGCGGCAAAAAGATTTTCTAGATTATGGCGAAGAAGCGATGAAACCCTTGGTACTAGCTGATATTGCTGAAGCAGTGGAAATGCACGAATCAACGATTTCTCGTGTGACCACACGCAAATACTTACATACACCTCGCGGCATTTTTGAATTGAAGTATTTTTTCTCCAGCCATGTTGGTACAGATTCTGGCGGTGAATGTTCAGCCACCGCCATTCGTGCCATCATCAAAAAATTAGTGGCTGCAGAAAATCCTCAGAAACCATTGAGCGATAGCAAAATAGCGGCTATCCTCGGAGATCAAGGCATCAATGTCGCACGTAGAACAATTGCAAAGTATCGTGAAACGTTGGCAATAGCGCCATCGAATGAGCGGAAACGACTGGTCTAAGGCCAGTTATCATCACTCAAAAGGAGTCCAATATATGCAATTAAATTTAAGCGGACAACACGTCGAAATTACTGACAGTCTTCGTGACCACGTCAATAAAAAGTTCGAAAAACTGACTCGCCATTTTGACCACATGACAAATGTTCATGTTGTTTTATCTGTTGAAAAACAGCGTCAAAAAGCAGAAGCAACTGTGCACGTCAGTGGTGCCGATTTGTTCGCCTCTGATGAGCACGAGAATATGTATAGTGCCATTGAAAACTTGGTCGCCAAACTTGATCGTCAAATCATCAAACATAAAGATAAAATTACCGATCACCACCAGTCTGCTGGTGCTGAAATGAAGCACAACGTCAACTAAATACGAGATTATTTTCTATGCTTATTGCCGCTTTATTGGTCAATGCTGACAACATCAGTTTTCATGATGAGGCCTGTAGCAAAAAAAGGGTGTTGGAGAATTTAAGTCAATTGTTGGCAAACAACACCACTGCGGCATCAGCAGAAAAAATATTTCAAGTATTACTTGAACGTGAGCGTTTAGGAAGTACAGGCCTGGGCAAGGGTGTGGCTATTCCACATGCCCGTGTTCCAGGCCTCACTCATACCATCGCAGCCATGCTAACAATGGAACAAGCCGTTGATTTCGATTCCGTCGATAATCAACCGATTGATATTGCTTTTGGGCTTTTAGTCCCAGAAGATGACACCGAGCAGCATCTTCAGCATCTATCCAGACTGGTTACTTTGTTCCGCAACCCAGATATTTGCAAACGCTTTCGACATGCTGAAAATGCTGAGGACGTTTTTGAAGTTCTACTCTCTATAGACGAAGCCTAAGTCATGACAACATCTATTCATACAGAAACAGAATATGGCGTTATGGTCGTCATTAACGGTTCGGGCATCCTTATTACGGGAGAAGCTGGTATAGGTAAAAGTAGCTTAGCTCTCGCTTTGATTTCAGAAGGTCACCAGCTAGTTGCCGATGATGTTGTCGAATTAAATAAAGAAGAAAATCATCTCTATGCGACCTGCCCAGCGATGTTAAAAGGTTTGTTAAATACCCGTGAACTTGGCACTATCAATATCGAATCCGTTTTTGGTGACGATCAATTACTCGATTCATCGGAAATAAATTATCATCTTGTTCTCAGCAACGTTCAGCCATCTGAAGTTGAATTAGAAGGTCAGAAATCCCATTCATCAATACTTGGCGTTACTGTGCCAAAGCTAGTGTTAACACTTAACAATCCAGCGTCAATTAGTATTCGATTAAATGCTTGGCTTGATATGCAACAAGCTAATGATGATGCCGATACACTATTGAAGCGTCGTCAACAACAACAGATGCAACAATAATAGCTGTATCTGATGATGGAGCTCATTATATTTGAACACGTCATCAGACAATCATTATTGATTTATTACCTACCACTGAAAACCACGGTATCCATGTCAGAGGGCTAAAATGACTGTAGGTATTTTATTAGTTTCGCATAATAATATCGGAACGGAACTCATCAACACAGCTAAACAGATGTTGTCGTGCTGCCCGCTCCCCACCAAAGTTATTTCCATTCAAACGAAAGATAGTCCTGAAGCTATTCGCATTGAAATGGATGAAGATCTGAAGATGTTAGACCAAGGTCATGGCATTCTCATTCTTACCGATATGTTTGGTTCAACACCCAGCAATATTGCTTGTGCCGTGTCAGATCGAACCGATATTCGAGTAGTTTCTGGATTAAATTTACCAATGTTAATACGTGTTTTGAATTACCCCGGGCTTGATTTAGAAGAGCTTGAAGTCAAAGCCTTGAGTGGTGGTCAAGATGGTGTAGTTCGCTGTCATCACACGGGTTACTCAGCATGATCACTGAACACTTTACGATCATTAATAAATTAGGCCTACATGCTCGTGCGGCAGCAAAATTTGTCACAACAGCCTCTAACTTTGACTCAGAGATAACAGTCGCTCGCTTGGACCGTAAGGTTAATGGCAAAAGCATTATGGGTGTGATGATGCTGGCAGCAGCAAAAGGCACAGAGATTGAAGTAACTGCTGAGGGACAAGATGCCAGACAAGCATTAGATTCACTAAAAGCACTTATCAGTGACTATTTTGGAGAGGGTGAATGACACTTGAGCTCCAGGGTATAGGTGTATCACGTGGCATTGCCATGGGCCGGGCACACATACTGTTTCACAATCAACCAGATGTTCGTGAATACCTCATCCCCGCATTTGCTATTGAACAAGAGGTTGATCGGTTTTTAGATGCCATTGAGCAAGCCCGCCAGCAATTAAAATCTATCCGTAACCACATTCCAGCCAATGCGCCTTCAGACATCACCTCTTTTATCGATACTCACCTATTGATGTTGAGCGACTCATCACTTAATAAAATACCTGTAGAGATGATCCGTCAGCGTCGTTGTAATGCTGAGTGGGCACTACAACTGCAACGTGATGCACTGATTAATGTGTTTAACGAGATGGATGATCCCTATTTAAGGACGCGTCGTGATGATGTGGATCATGTCGTTACTCGTATTCATCGAATATTGACTGATCAAGAAGTCGCTGAACATGAAATTCCAGATGGTCGCCTGAAAGGGCATATTATTATCGCGGAAGATCTGACACCTGCAGATACCGTGCTTATGCAACATCAAGGCATCGCTGCTTTTGTAACAGAGCATGGTGGTGCGACTTCACATACAACTATATTGGCACGAAGCTTAGGTATACCGGCCATCGTCGGCGTTGAATCAGTTCGTCGTTATGTACAAGACAATGAGCCTCTAATCGTTGATGGTGAAACCGGCATCATGTTGATGGGTGCCGATGAACGAACACAAAATGAGTATGAAGGTCGTTTAATTGCATTTCGTGAGCATATATCATCACTCAGCCGTTATAAATCTCAGCCAACCAAAACCCGTGATGGCAAAGCCATTACTCTATTAGCCAATGCTGAGCTGCCTGAAGATGTCACCACCATCAGTGCGGCTGGTGCACAAGGAATTGGACTCTACCGTACCGAGTTTTTGTATATGAATCGTCTATCGCCGCCAGAAGAAGAGGAACAGTTGGCTGCTTATCGTGACGTCGTCGAAGGGATGAATAATCAACCAGTGACGATCCGTACGTTTGACTTAGGTGCTGACAAAACAGTCGATGGTGGTCGGCATCTGAATCAAACAGTGGTAACAAATCCTGCGTTGGGTCTTCGTGCAATCCGTTTGTGCCTGAGTCAACCTAATATGTTTCGCACGCAGCTAAGGGCAATTCTCCGCGCATCGGCTTATGGAAAAATAAAAATCATGTTCCCGATGATTTCAACTATGAATGAGTTGTTACAAGCAAAAAATATGCTCGAACAATGCAAACATCAATTAGATAATGAACATCTAGAATACGATCATCATATTGAAGTTGGAGCGATGATCGAAATACCTGCTAGCGCCGTATGTGCTGAACTATTTGCGCAACATGTCGACTTCTTCTCTATCGGCACCAATGACTTAATCCAATACACCTTAGCGATTGACCGTATCAATGACCATGTGAACTATCTCTACGATCCATTGCATCCAGCTGTGTTGAGATTGATTCACATCACCTTGGAAGCTGGTAAGCGGCACAATATCGATGTGTCGATGTGTGGTGAAATGGCAGGTGATCCTAAATACACTAGGCTGTTGCTCGCTATGGGGCTTGAGCATTTCAGTATGCATCCAAATGCAATTCTTGAGGTAAAACAAGTCATTAACGAAACTATGCTGGATGAGTTACCTAGTAACACGCTTGAAATTATGAATGCGGCAGATATCGTAGAGGCTGATGCTTTACTTGAATTAATCAATGGCTCATCAAATTAATTCTCTGATAACATCCAATCACAATTTGTGGCGCTGTAGTTAATCATTAGCTCTTTCCATTCTTTAAGTTTTGCTTTAGCGCTACCTAATACTGACAAAGTCATAAAATTAATCATCGCTTTTGACTCTGAGCTATTCAGTTAAGGTCAAGCAAGCTAAAATAGATGACTAAATCACGATCCTAAACCACTCCGCTGTTGAGACTTGGATATGTCAGAGCTGGACCACAATCACGCCCTAAATCAGTCAATTGATGCTTTATCAGATGCTTTACAAAGTGGTCGCTTTGTTCGTATGCGTCGATTATTAGCCAGCTTACATCCAGCAGAAACAGCTCATCTTCTTGAATCACTCCCCCCCAATGAAAGAAAAATTTGTTGGCCATTGATCAATCCTGATCTGAGGGGTGATGTACTTTCATATATTGGTGAAGAAGTCAGAACAGACTTAATGACCAATATGGATACTGCAGATCTCATTAACGCGACTGAAGATCTCGATCCAGATGATATAGCCGACATTTTACAAGATCTGCCAGATCACGTTGTGCATGAAGTCTTAAAGGCGATGGACGGCCAGCACCGTAGGCGAGTTGAAGCGGTCATGGCATTTGAGGCTGATAGCGCCGGTGGTTTGATGAACACCGACGTCACAACTGTCCGAACAGATATCACACTTGAAGTCGTATTACGTTACCTACGGATGCTTGGCGAATTGCCTGAAAATACAGACAGCTTGTACGTGGTAGATCACGATGATCACTATCTGGGTACACTCCGTTTATCGCAGGTCGTTAGTCGAAGTCGTTCATTGCTCGTTAGCGAAGTCATGTCGCACCAGGTTGAACCTATTCCGGCCAATATGTCTGATCGCGATGTTGCACGACGCTTTGAAAAACATGACTTGATATCCGCACCGGTGGTGGACAAAGACAACCATCTACTGGGCCGTATTACCATTGATGACGTGGTTGACGTCATCATGGAAGAAGCCGAACACTCTATGTTAAGCATGGCGGGTTTAGGTGAAGATGAGGATACCTTTGCCCCGGTAAAACGCAGTGTCCATCGGCGTTCCGTCTGGCTCGCTGTCAACTTGATTACAGCCTTTTTAGCCTCGTGGGTTATCGGATTATTTGAAACCACCATTCAAAAACAAGTTGCTCTTGCCGTACTAATGCCTATCGTAGCCAGCATGGGCGGCATAGCAGGCAGCCAAACATTAACGCTAGTCATCCGCTCAATGGCGCTTGGGCAACTGAATGACAAAAATGAACGATGGCTACTGAAAAAAGAGATGCTGGTGGGGGCAAGTAATGGCTTAATTTGGGCCACAGCTATCGCGATAGTCACCATAATCTGGTTTAATAGCATCGCTTTAGGCTTACTGATTGGTACCGCCATTGTCATCAATTTAATTGCTGCAGCCTTTGCCGGCGTCACCATCCCTCTTGCCCTCAAACGTGTTGGTATTGACCCAGCACTATCTGGCAGCGTTTTACTGACGACTGTCACTGATGTTATTGGTTTTATGGCCTTTTTGGGCTTTGCCAAACTCTTTATTGTGTAAGCAAAAACAATCGGAACTACAACTATGTCTGGTAACACCTTTGGAAAACTATTTACGGTCACTACGTTTGGTGAAAGTCATGGTCCAGCAATAGGCTGTATCGTTGATGGTTGCCCCCCAGGCTTACTGTTATCTGAGGCTGATCTGCAGGGTGATTTAGACCGCCGACGTCCAGGTAAATCTCGCCATGAAACGCAACGTCGTGAGCCTGACCAAGTTAAAATCTTATCGGGCGTTTTTGAAGGTAAAACAACAGGCACTTCCATTGGAATGTTGATTGAAAACGTGGATCAACGCTCAAAAGACTATGGCAATATCATGCATCAGTTCCGTCCTGCTCACGCCGATTACACCTATCATCAAAAGTATGGTGTTAGAGATTATCGCGGTGGAGGTCGTTCATCTGCAAGAGAAACCGCTATGCGTGTTGCTGCAGGCGGTATTGCCAAAAAATATCTGCTTGAACGTTATGGCATCGAAATTCGGGCCTATTTATCACAACTTGGTCCCATCAAAATTGAGACTATCGATTGGACACATGTTGAAAAAAGTGCCTTTTTCTCACCAGACCCTGAGAAAGAAGTTGAGTTAGAGAATTATATGGATGCACTTCGCAAAGAAGGCAACTCAATTGGTGCACGGATCAATATCGTAGCTCAACATGTCCCAGTAGGTCTGGGCGAGCCAATTTTTGATCGTATCGATGCAGATATTGCTCACGCCATGATGAGTATCAACGCTGTCAAAGGGGTTGAAATCGGCTCAGGCTTTGAATCAGTCACTCAAAAGGGTACCGAACATCGCGACGAAATTACCCCTGAAGGCTTTCTAAGTAACAATGCTGGCGGCACATTAGGCGGCATTACCAGTGGCCAAGACTTACAAGTTAGTATTGCCTTAAAAGCCACATCAAGCCTTCGACTGCCAGGGCGCAGTATCGATACTCAAGGTAATCCTATAGAAGTGGTGACAAAAGGTCGTCATGACCCCTGTGTCGGTATTCGAGCAACACCTATCGCTGAAGCAATGCTCGCATTAGTTCTTATGGATCATGTGCTGAGGCACAGAGCTCAAAATAGTGATGTAACGACAGAAACGCCGATTATTCCTGCTCAAGCTTAAGTAGGGTTTGTGAAAGAAACAGAACTGCCATATTGGCGTTTATCTGGATTTTATTTTTTTTACTTCACCTGCCTAGGGATTTTGGTTCCCTACTTGAGTCTCTATCTTGACTGGCAAGGATTTTCAGCAAGCCAAATTGGTGAGCTAACGGCTATATTGCTCGCATCGCGCATAGTCGCTCCAAATCTATGGGCGTGGATTGCTGATCATCATGGGCAGCGAATTATCATTGTTCGACTGACAAGTCTCGCTGCAGTTATTGTTGTTGCAGGGCTATTCATTGAGCAGAGTTTTTTCAGTGTAGCCATTACATTGCTGCTATTTAGCTTCTTCTGGAATGCATCACTCCCTCAATTCGAAGTTATCACCTTGGAGCACCTAGGCAAAGATAGTCATCGTTACAGCCGAATTCGGCTCTGGGGTTCAATCGGTTTTATCATCATTGTTATTGTTTTGGGGGCATTGTTGGAAGTCTACACTCCAAACATTGTGCCTATGACACTGATGGCCTGTGCTGCGGGTATGTGGCTTATGAGCCTCACGGTATCTGATACTTCTCACCAAAAAAACGAATATTCTCAAACACCTCTCAAGCAGTTATTAAAGCGACCAAGTGTTATTGCTTTCCTCCTGATGTGTTTTTTCATACAAGCCAGTCATGGTCCTTATTACACCTTTTATACTTTATATCTGGAGCAATTTTCTTATCCAAGCGGCTTGATTGGTCAGCTATGGGCTTTGGGTGTATTTGCTGAGATTATTGTCTTTTTACTCGTGCACCGTTGGTTAAACCAGCATGGAACAAGACGTATACTTCTTGTTAGCTTATTACTGACTAGTTTGCGCTGGTTGCTGATCGCCTTTTTTCCTCAGCATTTGTTAATTATAATCTTAGCTCAATGCCTTCATGCGGCTAGTTACGGGGCGTTTCATTCCGCTGCTATAGCTTGGGTTCATCGTCATTTCACAGGTAAAACACAGGGTAGAGGGCAAGCTTTATATAGTAGCGTTAGTTTTGGAGCGGGCGGAGCATTTGGCAGTTTATTCAGTGGCTATTTATGGGACACACCCGGGCCACAATCTATCTTTGTTATTGCCTCGGCCTTAAGCTTTATTGGTTTTTTAGTCACACTTGTGTGGCTAAAAGAGGACGATAGGATTAATAAATACACGCCTTAATACCCAATATTTATTGGGATTTTCGCTTTCCTTCGCTGCCAACAATACTTATACTACTATTTTGTAAATTTATCGTAACGCAGATAGCAGGTTCCTCCGTTGTCTCTTGACCAGGTGAAGTATGCATTTCTCGATTAAGAAAGGGTTAGATTTACCCATCTCGGGGAAACCCGAACAAACCATCTACGATGGGAATAAAATCAATTCAGTCGCGGTACTGGGCAACGAGTATGTTGGTATGCGACCTACCATGGAAGTAGAAGAAGGCCAAAAGGTCAAACTTGGTCAAATCTTATTTACCGATAAGAAAAATCCCGGTGTTAACTTTACCTCTCCCGGAGCTGGCACCGTTAAAGCAATCAATCGTGGTGCTAAACGTGCTCTGCAATCAGTAGTTATCGAATTAGAAGGTGACGACCAAGTCACATTCGACCAGTATGACATTGATAAACTGACTTCACTAAGTCGCTCAGATATTACGAAAAACCTTCTCGACTCTGGCCTCTGGATTGCATTCCGAACTCGTCCTTATAGCCGCTCTCCTGCTGTCGATGCTGTCCCTGAAGCAATATTTGTCACCGCCATAGATACAAACCCTTTAGCTGCAGATCCGAGTGTTATCATTAACGAACATGCAGAAGACTTCAAAAATGGTCTAGCTATAATTAGTCAACTAACGGAAGGTAAGGTGCACGTTTGTCAGGCTCCTGATGCTGCATTACCTGTTAGCCAGCAATCAAATATTAGTGTCAGCACATTCTCTGGCCCACATCCGGCAGGACTTGCTGGCACACATATTCACTTACTCGATCCAGTCAATGCTAACAAGTCAGTATGGACGATTGGTTATCAAGATGTGATAGCGATAGGCAAGTTATTCACAACAGGGCAGCTTTGGGTAGAAAGAGTGATTTCATTCGCGGGTGATTTGGTCAATAAACCTCGCCTTATTCGTACTCGTCTGGGTGCATCGACACAAGATCTGATTTTTGGTGAAGTCGAAAGTGTGCCCTCTCGAATCATTTCAGGTTCTGTATTGCATGGGCACACAGCGAATAATTGGGCCGCTTACCTAGGCCGATTCCACAATCAGGTGTCAGTGATTGAAGAAAACCTAAATAGAGAGTTACTCGGCTGGATAAATCCAACGGGTAAAAATAAATTCTCATTCTTAAACGTATTTTTATCTAGTTTATTTGGACAGAAAGAGGTTTCTTTCAATACATCACAAAACGGTAGTCCACGCGCAATGGTACCCGTGGGCGTATTCGAGCGTGTCATGCCCCTAGATATACTACCTACACAATTACTTAGAGCCTTGCTTGTCAAAGATACGGATTCTGCTCAAGCCTTAGGTTGTTTAGAACTCGATGAAGAAGATCTGTCATTGTGTTCATTCGTCTGCTCAGGAAAATACGAATACGGACCCGCTTTGAGATCCAACCTGACACAAATTGAGATAGAAGGATAGTTGATGGCACGTTTAAGACGATTCCTCGATAGGATAGAGCCACAATTTCACAAAGGTGGTCCTTACGAGAAGTACTTTGCTTTATATGAGATGGTAGATACTTTTATCTACGCCCCTGCTGATGTAACACGAGGCTCACCTCATGTTCGTGATGCTATCGATTTAAAGCGCGTAATGAGTTACGTAGTTGTAGCAACCTTTCCAGTATTACTCTTGATGTTATGGAATACAGGCTATCAAGCGAATAATGCCATTTCTGAACTTGGCATGACCAATATGGAAGGTTGGCGGTATGCCTTAATGGACCTTTTGGGTGTTACTTACAACCCTAATAGTTTATTTGCAAATATGTTTCATGGCCTACTCTACTTCTTGCCAATGTATGTCACGACCTTGGTAGCGGGCGGTATCTTTGAAGTGATTTTTGCTGCAGTAAGAAATCATGAAGTAAATGAAGGTTTCTTAGTTAGCTCGATGCTCTACACCCTTACGTTACCTCCATCTACACCTCTGTGGATGGTAGCGCTAGGTATCATTTTCGGTGTTGTTCTGGGTAAAGAAGTGTTTGGTGGTACGGGTAAGAACTTCCTTAATCCAGCACTTACAGGCCGAGCATTTTTATATTTTGCCTACCCCGCTGCGATGTCTGGTGATGCAGTTTGGACGGCAATTGATGGTTATACAGGTGCTACCCCACTTGCGCTTGCGGCATCTGGAGGTGTCGAAGCTATCAAAACCGCTGGTTATACATGGCAACAAACCTTCTTTGGCTTCATGCCCGGTTCCTTAGGTGAAACCTCCACTATCGCTATACTAATCGGTGCAGCATTCTTGATGTACACACGAGTGGCCAATTTCAGAATTATATTTGGTGTTTTCTTGGGGATGGTCTTCACCTCTTTATTATTTAATCTAATAGGAAGTGATACTAATCCAATGTTCAGTTTGCCTTGGTATTGGCATTTGAGTATTGGTGGCTTAGCTTTTGGTATGGTTTTTATGGCAACGGATCCCGTTTCAGCTTCAATGACTGACAAAGGTCGTTGGATATACGGTGGCCTGATTGGATTTATGGCGGTATTGATTCGTGTTGTAAACCCGGCATTTCCTGAGGGCATTATGCTCGCCATATTGTTTGGTAATATTTTCGCGCCCCTGATCGACTATTTTGTTGTTCAGGCCAACGTTAAACGCAGATTAAAACGAAGTTAACTCATGGCTGAAACAAAAAAAACAGGTCTCATTGGTGGGATATTAAGTCTGCCCAACGATGACCCTAAAAAAACCCTTTTTATCGCTGTCTTACTATGTTTAGTGTGCTCTATACTGGTGTCAACGGCTGCAGTTTATTTAAGACCTATTCAAACTGAGAATAAAAAGGATGATATCAAGAAGAACATTCTTGCTGTAACAGGCTTAAATGATCAGGCTGGCACAGTAGATGAACTTTTCAGTAGGTTTGAGGTTAAATTAATCGATCTAAGCACAGGCGAATATAGTGATACTGACATTGACCCGGTTAGCTACGACCAAAAAGCTGCTTCAGCTGATCCACAAACTAGTAAAAATATACCTGACGATCAGGATATTGCCAGCATTGGTAGACAGGCCAACTTAGCGCCTGTCTACATATTAAAAGAAGGTGATAAGGTTAAACAGATAGTACTCCCTGTTCATGGCTATGGTTTATGGTCAACCCTTTATGGCTTCATTTCTATTGAGGGTGATTACAATACCATCAAAGGGCTTCGCTTTTACCAACATGCTGAAACGCCTGGCTTGGGTGGCGAGGTTGATAATCCTAAATGGCGCGCACAGTGGGAAGGTAAAAAAGTATTTGATGAAAATGGTGATGTCGAAATCAGAGTCATCAGAGGCCATGTTGGACCCGATACAGTTAATGCTGAATACAAAGTGGACGGACTTTCTGGGGCAACACTCACCAGTAATGGTGTCACAAATCTATTGCAATTTTGGTTAGGTGAAGACGGATTTGAGCCTTACCTAAAGAATATGCAATCTGAAATGGGGAACAGCTAATGGCTAGCCAAGCAAAAAATAATGTAATCGACCCGTTAATTGATAATAATCCAATTACTCTTCAAGTATTAGGTATTTGCTCTGCATTAGCGGTTACAACGAATATGATGTCAGCTCTAATCATGTCATTAGCACTGACCACGGTAACAGCGTTCTCAAGCGCATTTATTAGTGCCATTAGGAAACATATACCCGGCAGTATTCGTATCATCGTACAAATGACCATTATTGCTTCGTTGGTTATTGTTGTTGATCAAATACTGAAAGCGTATGCATTTGAAGCCAGTAAACAATTATCTGTTTTTGTCGGTTTGATCATCACTAACTGTATCGTGCTTGGCCGCGCTGAAGCGTATGCTATGAAAAATCCACCAGTGATGAGCTTTTTAGATGGTATAGGTAACGGTCTTGGCTATAGTTTAATACTGATGCTTGTTGCCTTTTTCAGAGAGTTATTAGGAGCTGGTAAATTATTTGGCCATCAAATTATTCCTGTAGCTAATGATGGTGGCTGGTACATCCCTAACGGCCTAATGCTTCTTCCTCCAAGTGCTTTCTTTGTTATTGGCCTGCTAATCTGGGCTGTGCGTAGTTGGAAAAAAGAGCAGGTCGAAGCACCAGATTACCAAATACATCAAGTACATCGCACGGAGGTCTTGTAAATGGAGCATTACCTTAGCCTTTTTGTCCGCTCAATATTCATTGAAAATTTAGCATTATCGTTTTTCTTGGGCATGTGTACGTTCTTAGCCGTTTCTAAAAAAATTGAAACAGCATTGGGACTTGGTATAGCTGTAATAGTCGTTCAAGCAATTACAGTTCCGGCCAATAATGTTATTTATCAATACCTACTGAAAGATGGCGCACTTGCATGGGCAGGCCTGCCAGATGTGGACCTCAGTTTCTTAGGACTTATTAGCTATATTGGCGTCATTGCAGCCATGGTTCAGATCTTAGAAATGGCCATGGATAAATACGCTCCAGCCTTATACAACGCTCTAGGGATATTCTTACCGCTAATCACTGTGAACTGTGCGATTTTAGGTGGCACATTATTCATGGTTGAGCGCGATTACAATCTAACAGAAAGTACAGTATATGGTGTTGGTAGTGGTTTAGGCTGGGCGATGGCAATCACAGCTATTGCTGGCATCAGAGAAAAACTCAAATATTCTGACGTTCCTGATGGCCTGCAAGGTCTTGGGATTACCTTTATTACAGCCGGTCTTATGGCACTGGGCTTTATGGCATTTTCGGGGATTCAACTGTAATGGAAATCGTACTCGGTATCGTACTTTTTACCCTTATCATCATGGCTCTCGTATCAGTGATACTCGGGGCCAGGTCACGATTAGTTTCGACAGGTGATATTGAAATCATAATCAATGAAGAGAAGACCATTAAAACAAAGGCAGGTAGTAAGCTGCTTGGTGCTCTCGCTGACGCAGATATGTTTGTATCTTCAGCGTGTGGTGGCGGTGGAACATGCGGTCAATGTAAAGTAAAAATATTCGAAGGTGGTGGCTCCATCCTGCCAACTGAAGAATCACACATCACAAAAAGAGAAGCCACAGAAGGCGATCGATTATCTTGTCAGGTTGCTGTAAAGCAAAACATGAAAATCGAAGTTCCAGAAGAAGTCTTTGGTGTGAAAAAATGGGAATGTACTGTCCGCTCAAATGATAACGTTGCCACCTTCATTAAAGAATTAGTACTTGAGCTGCCAGCAGGTGAAGATGTAAATTTCCGTGCAGGTGGATTTATTCAAATCGAGTGCCCGCCTCATACGGCTGAGTACAAAAATTTTGAAATTGCTGATGAGTACAGAGGTGATTGGGACCGTTTTAACATGTGGCGGTATAAATCTGTCGTTAAGGAAGATGTTATCCGTGCCTACTCAATGGCAAATTATCCTGAAGAAAAAGGCATCATCATGTTGAATGTGAGGATTGCCTCTCCCCCACCAGATAATGATGATATTCCGCCCGGTCAAATGTCTTCATTCATCTTTGATTTAAAAGCAGGTGATAAAGTCACTATATCAGGGCCATTTGGTGAGTTTTTTGCTAAAGACACTGATAAAGAAATGGTATTCGTTGGCGGTGGTGCAGGTATGGCACCAATGCGTTCGCATATCTTTGATCAGTTACGCAGACTGAATACTAAACGTAAAATGACATTTTGGTATGGTGCAAGAAGTTTAAGAGAGATGTTCTACACTGAAGATTTCGATGAGCTTGCTAAAGAAAATGACAATTTCACATGGCATGTAGCCTTATCAGACCCACTCCCAGAAGATAACTGGGAGGGTTACACAGGCTTCATTCATAACGTTTTATATGAAAATTATTTGAAAGATCATCCAGCGCCTGAGGACTGTGAATTTTATATGTGTGGACCGCCAATGATGAACGCAGCCGTTATCACAATGCTTGAAGATCTAGGTGTTGAGAAAGAAAATATTTTCCTCGATGATTTTGGAGGTTAAATGACAACATTTATCGCCACATTCATTATTCTATTAATCATCGTAGCCGCTATGGCTATAGGTGTTTTATTTGGTCGTTCGGCAATTAAAGGTAGTTGCGGTGGATTGAATCAAGTAGGACTAAGTGGAAGCTGTGGTGGTGCTTGTTCACCAGAAGAAAAAGAAGAATGTGCTGTTAAGAAGGCACAGCAACATTAACTAATCAGGAGAGATAGGACATGCTTGCACCCCTTAAAGTAAAAGACTACATGAACGGTACGAAAATTACCTTCACTCCTGATATGGAAATCCTCAAAGCCATTGCACAGTTAATAGAATTTAAGTTATCAGGTGCACCTGTTGTAGATCACCACGGTAATCTCATTGGTTTTTTATCTGAAAAAGATTGCATGCAAGTTGCACTTAATGCAGCTTATCAAGGTGAGGCTGGGGGCCAAGTATCAGAATTTATGAATGAAACCTGTGCGACAGTAGACGTTGATGACTCTATTATCGAAGTCGCAGAAACATTTCTAAACTCGGCCTACAAGTGCTTACCGGTTATAAAAGAGAATCGATTAGTCGGTTCAATTACACGTCAAAATATTTTAAAAGCACTGCAAACCACATCGAATATTGAGAATAATAAGAAGCCCGCAAAACAGGCTACAAAACAACAAATACACGTCTCTACAAAATAAAGATGAATATTGAGGATTAGATGAGACTAATCTTCCGTGCAAATAATATATTAGAAGCACATATTGTTGCAGGGTTACTACGTAGCCGTGACATTGACTGTTTTGTTGGAGGCCACTATCTTCAGGGTGCAGTAGGTGATCTACCATCAACAGACTTTGCTCATGTATTCGTTGATGATAATCAGTATCAAAATGCCTCGATGATCATAGAATCATATGAAAACAATGAGTTACCGCTAAACGATTAACTCGTAATTTTACATTTCTTCTCCCTTTTACAAGATAATAAATACCATGATCTATAACAGTATTTTAGACACTATAGGCAATACACCAGTAGTTAAACTAAATAATATTGCTCCAGAAGATATCAATATGTATGTAAAAGTTGAATCTTTTAATCCTATGGGCTCTGTTAAAGATAGACTGGCTTTTGCCATTATCGATGATGCAGAAAAGAGAGGCTTACTAAAACCTGGTCAAACGATTGTAGAAGCAACATCAGGTAACACCGGTATCGCCTTAGCCATGGTTTGTGCAGCAAAGGGCTACCAATTCGTGGCCACCATGGTTGAAACATTCTCTATTGAGAGACGTAAAATTATGCGAGCGCTCGGAGCTAAAGTTATCCTCACGCCAGCGGCTGATAAAGGCACGGGAATGGTCAAAAAAGCAGAAGAACTCGCTGAAAAGTATGGCTGGTTTCTCGCTAGACAATTTGAAAACCCAGCTAATCCAGCTTTTCATAGGAACACGACAGGGCCTGAGATTCTGACAGACTTTGCTGGTAAAAGACTTGATTATTGGGTATCTGGATGGGGAACAGGCGGCACTCTAACAGGTGTTGGTGAAATTATTAAGGCAGCACGTCCAGAAACAAAAATAATCGCCACAGAGCCGGCTAATGCATCTCTACTAGCAGGTAAAGATTGGGCTTCTCATAAAATACAAGGTTGGACACCCGACTTTGTCCCAGACGTACTTAATAGAGATATCTATGATGCACTCTATCCAGTTACTGATGAGGAGGCTAAACATTGGGCGCTTATACTGGCTCAAGAAGAAGGGATATTTGTTGGTTTGTCCTGTGGTGGAACATTGGCTGCAGCTATGAAGGTTGCTTCAACGGCTAAAAAGGGCTCAACTATCTTAGCGATGTTGCCTGATACAGGCGAACGATATCTCTCTTCATTTTTATTCGATGGTATGAATGAAGGCTCAGATGATGACTGGCTCAACAGTTTGTGAGTATAGCGTAGTTATAGGCAAAAATAACGCTATGACTGCCTATTTCTAGTCGAGTATATTCGCGAGGGCTATTGACCAACAACAATAATGATCAGCTCCTTGGATGATAAAGCTTTTCACATTATCTAACTTTTTCATATGTGATAAATAAGATGTGAGTATAGATCCTGGCACGATATCATCGCGCTCGCCCACTAAATGTATCTGATGCACATTTTCTAAAGCCACACTATAATCAATCGGATTCAGTGAACCATTAAGTTGTTCTATTTCATTAAAATCTGTCCACCGCTTGTGATCAAGATTTCCTGCGGCAGTAACAAGCAAACTTACATCATCTCGAATTGCGGCGACTATCGTTGCGACAG
>DRHY01000086.1 GCA_011052985.1 Methylophaga thalassica | reverse complement strand
TCTGGGTTGAAGCTGAACGCCAATCGACATGTGGTCAATGTCAAGCAAGGAAAGGATGTGGTACCGGCCTCCTTGCTAAACATATTGGTCAGAAATTCTCTCGAATTGCGGTTAAAGACGACAAACAATTTGAGATTGGACAAGAAGTCATTGTCTCAATACCTGAACAAGCCCTGCTTTCAGGCGCTTTTTTGATGTATTTCCTGCCCCTTATTTTACTGTTCTTAACAGCAATTAGCATACGTTTAATTGGTGGTGGGGAACTGCTACAAATTGTTGCAGGTCTACTAGGTCTGTTTGCTGGTTTCGTATGGGTTAGACATAAAATGACTCATCACGACTCAGGTATTCAAATCAAACCAAATGAGGATTCCAAATGAAAGTAAACAAAACCTGGCTAGCGTTACCCATGCTAATCACTTGGTTGATGCTAACCTTCAATGTTCAAGCCAGAGCATTACCTGATTTTACAGAATTAGTTGCTGACAACGGCGATGCTGTTGTAAATATCAGCACGCACAACAAGGCTGAGCCGGCGTCATCAATGATGCCTCGTGGACTTGAATTACCTGAAGGCTCAGGAATCGATGATTTCTTTAAAAAGTTCTTTGAAGGTCAGCAAGGCGGTGCACCTGTTCCACGTGAGAGTGAGTCACTTGGATCAGGATTTGTTATATCTGAAGACGGTTATATATTGACCAACTATCATGTCATCAAAGATGCTGAAGAAATTATTGTTCGCTTTAGTGATAGAACTGAATTAGTCGCTAAACTTCTAGGCAGTGATGAGCGTAGTGATGTTGCCTTGCTCAAGGTAGACGCTAATGGCCTGAAAACAGTCAAATTAGGCGACTCAAATGCGCTGAAAGTAGGCGAATGGGTATTGGCTATTGGCTCACCATTTGGTTTTGACTATTCAGCTACACAAGGCATTGTGAGTGCATTAGGTAGAAGCTTACCAAGCGACAGCTATGTACCTTTTATCCAAACCGATGTGTCAATCAATCCGGGTAACTCAGGTGGACCATTATTCAACTTGAAGGGGGAAGTCGTTGGTATAAATTCACAAATTTACAGTCGTACCGGTGGCTTTATGGGTGTTTCATTTGCCATTCCTATCGATACGGTTATGAATGTTGTCGCACAAATAAAATCTCAAGGCTATGTTAGTCGTGGATGGTTGGGTGTCGTTATTCAGGATGTGACTCGTGAATTAGCAGAGTCATTTGGGCTAGATAAACCTAAAGGGGCTCTAGTCTCTCGCGTAGTTGCCGATAGTCCTGCAGAAAAAGCGGGTTTCAAGACGGGCGATGTGATTATTAAGTTTAATGACAAAGAAGTTGATACCTCATCAGACTTACCACCTATTGTGGGTAGAACTATGGTGGGTAAGAAAGTGAATGTTGATATTATCAGGTCTAATAAACCTAAAACGCTAAAAGTGACTATTGAAGAGTTACCAGCAGATGAACAATTAGCTAGTAACAGCCCGTCCAAGCCAGGCCGATTCGTTGATGATCGTTTATCAATGGAAGTTGCGGATATTTCTCCTAAACAACGAGAAGAGCTTGACCTAGCTAAAGGTGGCGTTATGGTGATGAAAGTCGAGCAGGGCCCAGCAATTAAAGCCGGCATACGTCCTGGAGATGTGGTTTTGAGTTTGAACAATAAAGAAATCAAGGATCCACATCATTTTGTCGAAATAGCAAAAGAGCTGCCAGTGAATAAACCTATTCCTGTATTGATACAACGGGGTGGTGGATCACAGTTCTTAGCACTTGAAATTAAAGAATAATTAATTTCACATTAAGGAAGTAAAAAAAAGCAGCTGATTAAAATCAGCTGCTTTTTTTTGTCGCAAATTTTTATACGTTCATTTAGGTGTTATCTGGCTTAGCCATTAGCTGCATTCAAAATAGCGACAGGCTGTTTCTCAGCAATCAATTGCCTCAACTTTGAGACATCTTGTTGCAATGTTTTTTGTGGGGCATCGCCATACCAAGTCAAGCTTGTATCGAGATTTGCGCTGATATCTGTTTGTTCGAAAAATTTTTTGTAGTCAAAGATGCCATCTAATGTTGATGCATAAGCGTCAGCAGGAAAATGCTCCATCTGTTTTGGGGAAAAGAGGCTGAGTGCTTTAGTTGAGTTGATATTATTCAACTCTAGGTGTCTTGTGTATGCGTTTAATTGCTGCCATGACTCGGCAGGGTATTCACCGGCACACCAAATATTTAATACATCAAAATCAATCGACAAAGCAGGATGTTGCACTTTGTTCAGTAGACGTAAAATCGATGCTGTATTGTCTGCTAGGGTGTTTGCTTGGGTTTTAATAAGTAATTTAACATCATGTTTTGCAGCTCGTTCAGTCATTTGGTAGAGCTGTTCAACTGTGTGCTGAAAGTGATAATCGCTTGATTCATGACTGGCGATACTTCCAGCATAGGTCTGAATTTTGTCACAATTCCATCGCCATGCTTGTTCACACAGGCGTTCAATTCTATCTAATGACGTATGTTGATTGTCTTGCTGTGTATATTCAACGTCACTAATCATTGATACACGTAATTCAAACTGGGATAGCCAGGGACCATTGAAGTGAGGATCTGCCATCAGGTTTTTTGCATGCGTTGCCCATAAATCGATACTAGTAAACTGTGCCCGCTTAGCAAATCGAGCGATATCAGTAATCGATATAAGGTGGTGGCGAAATGAACGGGTACCTAGTGAATATTGCATTGAGAATTCCTTTCTTCGTACGGGTGAGTCATCACCGATATGAATGCAATATTAGAGGTTAATTATGTCTTTCCAATGACATCACTGAGTTTTTTATTCCTTCCGTAATAGTGACGTAGGGCGATATTTACATAACATGACGATTGCCACAATGAAGGTCACCCATTCAGATACTGGTAAGGCAATCAGAAATAAATCATCTGTTAAAAGCAATGACATGATGACGAGTAAGGAGGTGGGTAAGATTAACCCCCTAAGAAGCGCTATAGTCATAGATGGAATGGCTTGTCCTATAGCAGTCAAGTAAACGGAAATAATGATATTAATACCGTTAATTAGGAATAGGGGCCAAATTATGCCGATGAATTGCTGAGATAACGAATGTGTACTATGCAGATCATTATCTAAAAATAAGCCTGATACCAGGTCAGGATGGATTACTAGTAATATAACGAGTGACAGACTTAGTACTAGAATGCAGATACTAGCAGTGATTAAATAGGCCTGAATGCGAGCATATTTTTTTGCACCATAATTTTGACTGATGACTAAATGCAGTGCATCGGCAATACCGTAATAAAGCATCAAGCTAATGAAAATCAGATAATTAATAACGGCAAAAGCAGCCACGCCATGAATGCCTATACGACTGATCATTAGCCAGTTCAACACCAGAATGACTATACCAGCGGAAAGTTCATTGATGAACTCAGATCCACCATTCATCACGATTGGTGCAAGGTCTTTACCTGACAATGCTTGCCAGCGGATTTTTAACTTACTTTTTTTCTTGAAGAAATAACTCGATAAAATGACAAGCTGTATCGTTTGTGCAATTGCTGTAGCCGCTGCTGCACCTTCAAGTTCCCAGCTAAATACAGCAATAAACAAAAAATCCAATACGATATTGATTATCGATCCCGTAATTAGGGCGACTGACCCGAGTGTTTGAGAGCCATCCTGACGAATAAAGTAATACATTACCATCGTGGTTATCTGTACAACGACCACTAGACTGATAATGTGAAAGTAGGGTTCTATCACAGATATCAATGTTTCAGGGAACCCTAAAAGGCTTAGAATCGCGTCACTAAACAGCCAAGAAAACAAGGCGAATAGCAGACCGATGCTAACAATGACGATGAGACATTGGCTGAATATCGCTGACGATTTATCGAATTCGTTTTGACCGATATAAAAACCAGCGCGAACCGCTCCGCCGATCGAAAACATCAATGCAATACCAAATATCAGTGATAGATAGGGTAGTAGCAGGTTGATGGCAGCAAGGCCCTCAGCATTCACATAATGACCGATGAACATACCATCAACAATGCTTGCTGTAGTAATGGCAATAAGACCCAAAATAGAAGGAATGGCAAGCTTAAGAAAACTGCTCAATATTGAGCCAGTAAGTACGGTGTTATTCATTAAAATGTCTAATAGTGGATGATGATTATGTTGTTGCTAGTCCAGTGATTAAGACCACAGGAAAGTCGCTAGATTGTCAGACATATGAAACTAAGTCATCTTTTTATTGATAAGCCGGTTTCATTCTCGTTTTGTCATAGTGAAGTGCGTATAATGATGGGTCATTTGCTTATTGCGTGACAAACCGGTCTTTTAATTCGCCGATGAAACCCAGCATGACAGGTAAGCCTTTTAAACTCTCCGTATAGACCGTCGGTGTCATAAATGAAAAACTTAACTAAATGAAGAATATACGAAACTTTTCAATCATTGCTCATATTGACCATGGTAAATCGACAATCGCAGATCGGTTTATCCAAATCTGTGGCGGTTTAACTGACCGCGAAATGTCACAGCAAGTATTAGACTCAATGGATATTGAGCGTGAGCGCGGTATCACCATCAAAGCTCAGAGTGTCTCCCTGGATTACAAAGCGCGAGACGGCCAAACCTATCAACTTAACTTCATTGATACACCAGGACATGTTGATTTCTCATACGAGGTGTCTCGGTCTTTAGCTGCTTGTGAGGGAGCTCTGTTGGTTGTTGATGCTGCACAAGGAGTTGAAGCCCAAAGTGTCGCGAATTGCTATACCGCTATTGACCTGGGGTTAGAAGTTATTCCGGTATTGAATAAAATTGATCTACCTTCGGCTGAGCCTGACCGTGTAGCGCAAGAAATTGAAGATATCATTGGTGTAGATGCCCTAGATGCTGTTCATTGTAGTGCTAAAACAGGGATGGGTATTGATGATATTTTGGAAGAATTAATTGCTAAAGTCCCAGCACCGAAAGGCAACCCTGATGCACCATTAAAAGCCCTGATCATTGATTCATGGTTTGATAGTTACGTTGGTGTTATTTCATTAGTTCGCATCGTTGACGGCAGTCTGAAACAGAAAGACAAAATTAAAGTTATGTCGACAGGTCAAGAATATCAAGTTGATCAAGTCGGTACATTCACGCCAAAACGTACGCCATGCTCAACACTTGACTGCGGTGATGTGGGATATGTTATTTCTGGTGTCAAAGAGATTGATGGTGCACCTGTGGGGGATACATTGACGCATGCTCATCACGGTGCTGATTCAATGTTGCCTGGGTTTAAAGCCGCTACTCCACAAGTCTATGCAGGTATCTTTCCTGTTAGTAGTGATGATTATGAGAATTTTCGTGAGGCCTTATCCAAATTACGGTTAAATGATGCCTCATTGTTTTATGAGCCAGAAACATCTCAAGCGTTAGGTTTCGGATTCCGTTGTGGGTTTCTGGGTTTATTGCATATGGAAATCATTCAAGAGCGCTTAGAACGAGAGTATGACTTAGATTTAATCACTACGGCGCCTACGGTGGTCTTTGAAGTAGAAAAGCGTAACGGCGATATAGTCAAAGTAGAAAATCCCTCGGCGCTTCCTGATATCGGTACCTTAGCTGAAATACGTGAGCCTATTGTTAGAGCAGATATTCTAGTGCCCGAAGAACACCTTGGTGCGGTGATTACATTGTGCGTCGAGAAGCGCGGTGTGCAAAAGAATATGCAGTACATGGGTAAACAAGTGTCATTAACCTATGAACTCCCGATGAATGAAGTGGTCATTGATTTCTTTGATCGTATTAAATCAGTGAGTCGTGGTTATGCATCATTAGACTACCATTTTGTGCGTTTTGAACCTGCTGATCTCGTTAAGCTAGATATTATGATTAATGGCGAGCGAGTCGATGCACTATCGCTGATTGTTCATAAGGATACCAGTGTGAGTCGAGGTCGTTTATTAGTTGAAAAAATGAAAGAGCTCATTCCTCGTCAAATGTTTGATGTTGCAATCCAAGCGGCTATTGGTGGTCACATTATTGCTCGTTCGACAGTGAAAGCAATGCGTAAAAACGTACTTGCAAAATGTTACGGTGGTGATGTGTCGCGTAAACGTAAGTTATTGGAAAAGCAAAAAGCAGGTAAAAAGCGGATGAAGTCTGTTGGTAAAGTGGACGTCCCTCAGGAAGCATTCTTGGCGGTTCTTCAGTTGTCTAAAAATTCATAAAATAAGGAGCGCGAAGTAGTGAGCTTTCCAGCAATAATGGTATTACTCGTAGCCGTGACTGGCGTGATTTGGCTTGTAGATAAATTCTTCTTAGCACCACGTCGAGATATAGATGGCTCTGTGCCAGTGATAGTTGAATATGCGCGTTCTTTTTTCCCCATCATTTTATTGGTCTTGGTGATTCGTTCATTTATTGCTGAACCCTTTCGGATTCCCTCTTCCTCAATGGTTCCAACACTGCATGTAGGTGATTTTATTCTCGTTAATAAGTTTACTTACGGTATCCGTCTCCCGGTTATTAATACAAAAATATTCGATGTCGGTGAACCTCAGCGAGGTGAAGTAGTAGTATTTCGTTTCCCGAAAAAACCAGAAGATAAAGACAAGCCTGATGTTGATTATATTAAGCGCGTTGTCGGTTTACCTGGCGATAAAGTGGGATATTTTGATAAAACCATCTATATCAACGGCAAAGCCGTGAGCCAGCGGGCAGAAGAAAAACCAAAAGATATGATTAACATTGCTCCTCCGGGTTCATTACTACACACCGAGCAATTAGGCGAGCATAATCATCAAATCTTAATTACGCACCCTGAACGTCGCATGGTCGAGGGTGAGACCGTGATACCAGAAGGCCATTATTTTGTGATGGGTGATAACCGTGATAATAGTAACGATAGTCGTTTTTGGGGAACCGTGCCAGAAGAAAACTTAGTTGGTAAAGCATTCTTCATTTGGATGAGCTGGGACTGGAATGATGGTGGTATTGTCTGGCATCGACTAGGAAAATCGATAAATTAAGGGGAACACTATGAAGCGTCAACAAGGAATGACTCTAATAGGCTGGGTTATCGTGATGGCCCTTATCGCTTTTTTTGCTACGTTGGCGATGCGATTAGTGCCAATGTACCAAGAATATTATGGCGTAGTTCAGATCATGAATGATATGAAAATAGAGTTGCGTAATAATAATTTATCAAAAAATGAAGTAAAAACCTTAATGGCTAGGCGGTTTAATATTGGCTATATCAGCAGTGTTACAAAAGATGATGTAGAAATATTCCGTGGTAAAAACACAGCTTATGTAACCAAAATTGTGATTGATTACGAAGTAAGAAAACCATTTTTTGCCCAGATTGACCTTGTCGGGCATTTCCATAAAGAAATTGATGTAGAGCCCCCCAAATAATGATTACCCAGCGGCAAAAAGCCCTGTGCAAACAGTTACATGTTGAATTTGAGAACAGTGAACTTTTTCAACAAGCTTTAACACACCGAAGTGCTGACCCCAAAAATAATGAACGCTTAGAATATTTAGGCGATGCTATTTTAAGTTTTGTTATTGCTGAGGAATTATTCAATCGTTTCCCCCAAGTCAAAGAAGGCAAACTTAGCCGTCTGCGTGCGTCTTTAGTTAAAGGAGAAACGTTGGCTGAAATTGGACGTGAACTTAAATTAGGTGACGTGTTAATTCTGGGGCCTGGGGAATTAAAAAGTGGTGGTTTTCGCCGTGAGTCCATTTTAGCCGATACTTTTGAAGCCATACTTGGCGCCTTGTATCTTGATAGTGGACTAGAACCAGCTAAAGCATTGATCTTACGTTTGTTTGATGAACGCCTCAATGCCATTGATGTGACGGAAACGGTCAAAGATCCAAAAACACGTCTACAAGAATTATTACAAAGTAGAAAGCAACCGCTCCCTTTGTATTCTGTAAAAGAACTTAAAACAGATAATAAACTGCCTATCTTTGAAGCATCCTGCCAAGTGACTCTACTTGATAAAGTCATTGTGGCGCAGGGTAATAGTCATCGAAAAGCAGAAAAAAAAGCCGCAGAACGCGCCTTAACTTTAATTGAAGGTAAAAAATGACGACAACGGCATTTCGCTCTGGCTACATTGCTATTATCGGGCGACCGAATGTGGGTAAATCCACATTGATTAACCGTATCCTTGGGCAAAAGCTGTGTATTACATCACGACGCCCTCAAACCACCCGGCATCGTATCCTAGGCATTAAAACTACCGACCAAGGCCAATTTATCTACGTCGATACACCAGGTATTCATAGTGATGGCGCTAAAGCGATGAATCGTTATATGAATCGTGCTGCCGCGGCATCAATTGATGACGTAGACGTGGTGTTATTTGTCGTTGAAGGATTGAAATGGACAGAAGAAGATAAACGTGTGTTGAGCAAAATCCAGCAAGATGCACGCTCCCCGGTGATTTTAGTGTTAAATAAAGTCGATAAACTTTCAGACAAAAGTGCCTTGTTACCTCAGATTCAAGAACTTGCACCACAGTTTGATTTTGCAGCAGTAGTGCCTATCTCTGCACGTAAAGGTATGAATACGGATTTATTAGAACAAGAAATCGTTAAGCTGATGCCTCAAGGTGAGATGATTTTTGATGAAGATCAACTCACCGATAGAAGTTCACGCTTTCTCGCCGGCGAGATTGTGCGAGAAAAATTATTTCGCTACCTTGGGCAAGAGCTACCTTACTCAATTACAGTTGAAATTGAACAGTTTGAAGAAGAAGAGGGCATGTATCGCATCGGGGCTGTTGTTTATGTTGAGCGAAGTGGCCAAAAATCGATTGTGATTGGCAAAAAAGGTGAGCAGTTGAAGCTGATTGGTAAAGATGCTCGAGTTGAAATGGAGCAGCTGTTTGACTGTAAAGTGTTTTTACAAATCTGGGTGAAAGTACGTGAAGGTTGGTCTGATAACGAGCGTATGTTGAAGAACCTTGGTTACAACGACGACCTATAAAAGCTAACTAAATGTGGAGCTAACATCAGCGTTTGTTTTACATCATAGGCCTTACCGCGAAACGAGTCTTCTCGTCGACATTATTACGCGTGAATATGGATTGATTCATCTTGTGGCTCGGGGAATGCGTCAACAAAAGAAACGTTCGACTTCCATGCAGTTATTTCAACCTATGTGGCTAAATTGGTTCGGTCGTGGCGAGCTTGTTACCCTTAATCAAATAGAAATAGATGAAGCGGCATATAGATTAGTCGGCAATGCGAGTTTATGTGGTTTGTATATGAATGAGCTGCTGGTTAAATTGTTACCTATAAATGATGCTGAACCAGAGATTTATGATGCTTATGCTCATGCGCTGGACTCTCTTCACCGTCATGAGGATGAACAAATTACGCTTCGGCTATTTGAAAAAACCTTGCTCAGCTTCTTAGGTTATGCCCTGCTTTTGACGCACGATGCAGAGACCGGTGAGCCCATCGATGATGAATTACGCTATTTGTATCATCCAGATAATGGCCCAAAGCGTGTTGACGAGTCTGAAGTGCAGCATACGATTTCAGGTAGGAGCTTAAGACACTTACACGAAGAAACGACATTTGATGCCACGAGTTTGAAAGAAATTAAGCGCATGATGCGCTCAACTATTAATTATTATTTAGCCGGTAAACCTTTGTATAGTCGTCAAATGTTTGCTGAGTTAAACCATTACAGTGCAAAATCAGACTGAAGTTTGGAGATCCATGTCTATTTATCTAGGTGTTAATATCGATCATATTGCAACGTTGCGTCAGGCACGAGGTACACGTTATCCCGATCCCATTCAGGCGGCAATTGAAGCCGAACAGGCAGGTGCCGATAGCATAACGGTTCACTTGCGTGAAGATAGACGGCATATTCAAGAGCGTGATGTGGCTATGTTGACCGATATCTTACAAACGAAGATGAATCTCGAGATGGCGGTGACCGATCAGATGTTGTCGCTCGCAGAGCATTATCGACCGGCAGACTGTTGCCTTGTGCCAGAAAAGCGAGAAGAACTGACCACTGAGGGCGGCTTAGATGTCGCTGGGCAATTATCAAGAATGCAAAACGCGTGTGGACGTTTAGCCGATGCAGATATTCGTGTGTCATTATTTATTGACCCAGATCTGATGCAAATTGAGGCTGCTGTTGCCTGTGGCGTACCTGTAGTCGAACTGCACACTGGTCGTTATGCTGATGCTGAAACCGATGCTGAAGCTGCTAAAGAACTGGCCATCATCACTGATGCTGCTAAGCATGCTCACCAACTTGGACTTCAAGTGAATGCAGGTCATGGATTGAACTATCATAACACGCAAAAAATTGCCGCCATTCCTGAGCTGGTTGAATTAAATATTGGTCACGCGATTATTGCTCGTTCTGTGTTTACAGGGTTTCAATCAGCTGTGCGTGAGATGAAACAACTTATGCAAGAAGCTAGACGAGGATGATCATCGGAATTGGCACTGATATTGTGCATATTCCAAGGATGACAAGCCTGCTCGAAAAGCATGGCGATAAATTTGCCGAGCGCATATTAACTGAAAAAGAATTTAACGCATTTAAATTACAGCTCAAACCTGCGAATTTTTTAGCGAAGCGGTTTGCCGCGAAAGAGGCCGTAGCTAAAGCAATGGGGACGGGCTTTAGAGATGGACTTAGTCTGCGACACATCTCCGTATTAAACGATGAGCTCGGAAAACCTGAAATACAGTTTCAAGAACGTGGGCTTAGCCTCAAACAATCTCTTAATATTGGCAAAACATTGCTGAGTCTGAGTGATGATCATGAATATGCTATTGCCTACGTCATGTTGATGGAAGCATAAAAATGAAAACCTACCCTACGATAGAAGACTTTATTGGAAAGACACCGTTGGTTCGTTTGCAGCGTATTCCTGGTGATACATCTAATACCATTTTGGTCAAGCTAGAAGGTAATAATCCTGCTGGTTCGGTTAAAGATAGACCTGTCGTAAGCATGATCCAAAAAGCACAAGCAAGAGGTGATATTACACCCGGTGATACCTTAATTGAGGCCACAAGTGGTAATACGGGTATTGCTTTGGCTATGGTAGCGGCAATTTTAGGATATAGAATGATTCTGATCATGCCTGAAAATAGCAGCTTTGAGCGTCGTGCCACAATGAAAGCCTACGGGGCGGAATTGCTTTTGACTGATGGTATGGAGTCGGCAAGAGACCTAGCTCTTAATATGCAAAGAGAAGGCAAAGGAAAAGTATTAAATCAGTTTGGCAATTTTGATAATCCGTTAGCGCACTATGAATCAACCGGTCCAGAAATATGGAATGATACCAATGGACAAGTCACCCATTTTGTCAGCTCAATGGGTACCACCGGTACGATAATGGGTACATCTCGTTATTTGAAAGAAAAAAATCCGGCGATAAAAGTTGTGGGTGTGCAGCCTGCTGAAGGCGCCAGCATTCCTGGTATTCGCCGTTGGCCGGCAGCCTACCTACCTGATATTTTTGAGGCAGATCGTGTCGATATGACATTAGACGTAACTCAGGACGAGGCCGAAGCAATGATGCGACGATTAGCCAGTGAAGAGGGTATCTTCAGTGGTGTGTCTTCAGGCGGTGCACTTGCAGCGGCGATGAAAGTGTCAGCAGAAGTTGAACATTCCGTGATTGTCAGCATCGTATGTGACAGAGGGGATCGTTATATTTCAACAGGTGTTTTCCCTGGCTAAGAATGAAACACTCTAAGTCACAGTCATTTCTTTTTTTCTGTCTGTGGTGCATTTCATTAAACGCC
>DRHY01000085.1 GCA_011052985.1 Methylophaga thalassica | reverse complement strand
TTGCTGGGCTCGATAAAGTTATTCAAAATCGTAGTCGTAAAGGTGGCATTGGCTTCTCAGCAGAAGTGTCTAGCATCGATGATTCAAAACCCTTTGGTGAGTCATTGAAATCTGTTGAACCTGAAGACTTGATTCAATACGGCCTAATTCCTGAGTTTGTTGGGCGCCTACCTGTGGTTGCTACATTAGAAGAGTTAGATGAAGCTGCATTAGTACAGATTTTAACCCAACCTAAAAATGCACTAACAAAGCAATATCAACAATTATTTGACATGGAAGGTGCAGAGTTAGAGTTCCGAGAAGATGCTCTTCGTGCTATTGCTCGTAAAGCAATGGAGCGTAAAACAGGGGCTCGTGGTTTACGATCTATCATCGAGAATGTCTTGCTGGATACGATGTTTGATTTACCATCGGTAGATAATGTTGCAAAAGTCGTTGTAGATGAAAGCGTTATCGGCGGTGAAAACCCACCAATACTAATCTATCAAGAGCAAACGCCTGATAAAGCCTCAGGCGATAATTAATCTACCTGTTTGTCAGTCAGGATTAAAAAAAATCAAGCATGCAGCGATTGCGTGCTTGATTTTTTTTTGGCTGTCCCCATATAAAAAACATGTCTAAATAACGTGTGTCTAAATCGACACAAGCATGAGGTTTATCTTAATGGAAAATGATCTAGAAACGACACCAAATGACAACTCACTAGAAGTAGTTCCTGTACTTCCGCTTCGTGATGTTGTTGTCTATCCCTTCATGGTGATACCACTTTTTGTCGGCCGAGATAAATCTATCAAAGCGCTTGAAGTTGCAACCGATGAAAATAAACAAATCTTATTATTAGCACAGAAAGATTCATCAGAAGACTCTCCCGAGAAAGAGGGTTTATACGAAACCGGTACTCTTGCAAACGTCTTGCAGTTATTAAAACTACCTGACGGCACAGTAAAAGTGTTGGTTGAAGGTGTTCAGCGGGCTAATGTTGCATTGTTCACGGAAAATGAAGCACATCTTGAAGCTGAAGTAGCACCTTTCATTGATGATGTTACTGACGAACGTGAATCCGACGTATTGATGAGAACACTACTAGGGCAATTTGAGCAGTACGTTAAACTAAACAAAAAAATTCCGCCTGAAGTAATCGCATCACTTTCAGGTATCGAAGATGTATCAAGAATGGCTGATACCGTCTCAGCGCATATGACTTTAAAGCTCGAAGAGAAACAAATGCTTCTTGAAATGCGTGACGTTCAATCACGTGTTGAAAAGCTGATGGCATTCCTAGAGGGCGAAATAGACATTCAGCAGATTGAAAAGCGCATCCGAAATCGCGTCAAAAAACAAATGGAAAAGAGTCAGCGCGAGTACTACCTAAATGAGCAATTAAAGGCTGTTCAAAAAGAACTTGGTGAAATTGATGATGTTGGCAACGAAACTGATGAGCTTGCTGCGAATATTGAGTCATCAGGAATGCCTGCTGAAGCTCGAGATAAAGCAGAATCTGAACTTAAAAAGCTTCGAATGATGTCACCCATGTCTGCCGAGGCTACGGTTGTTAGAAATTACATAGAATCGTTACTTGAAGTACCTTGGAAAAAACGTTCACGTGTTTCACTCGACCTGCAAAAAGCAGAAACTATTTTAGATGAAGACCATTATGGTCTCGAAAAAGTAAAAGAACGTATTGTTGAGTACTTAGCAGTACAACAACGCGTCAAAAAGTTAAAAGGGCCGATCCTATGTTTAGTTGGACCGCCTGGTGTTGGTAAAACGTCTATTGCCAAATCTATCGCGCGTTCAACAAACCGTAAATATACGCGAATGGCCCTTGGTGGGGTGCGGGATGAAGCTGAAATTCGTGGACATCGACGAACCTACATCGGCTCTATGCCTGGTAAAGTGATTCAGAATATTTGTAAGACGGAAGTTAAAAACCCACTATTTTTACTCGACGAAATCGATAAAATGGCTCAGGACTTTAGAGGTGATCCTGCTTCAGCATTATTAGAGGTCTTAGATCCAGAACAAAACTCTACTTTTTCTGATCATTACTTAGAAGTTGAATATGATTTGTCAGATGTGATGTTTGTCTGTACTGCAAATACGCTAAACATTCCTGAAGCGCTAAGAGATCGTATGGAGATAATTCGTCTTGCCGGCTACACAGAAGATGAAAAGCTAAACATTGCGATGAAATACTTACTGCCAAAAGCATTAAAAAATAATGGCTTGAAAGCAAAAGAAGTGTTGATACACGAAGATGCGGTTCAAGAAATTATTAGAAGATACACGAGAGAAGCTGGTGTTAGAAGTTTGGAACGTGAAATATCTAAAATTTGTCGTAAGCTTGTAAAACAGATTCTGGTTGAAAAACCTGATGCTAAATTAGAAGTTACTAAAGATAATATCGAAGACTATCTAGGTGTATATATTTATCAATACGGCATTGCTGAAGAAAGTGACAGAGTAGGGCAAGTTACTGGTCTTGCATGGACAGAAGTAGGGGGCGAACTACTTACTATCGAATCTGCAATTATGCCGGGCAAGGGTAAATCAGCTTACACCGGTAAGTTGGGGGATGTGATGCAAGAGTCAATACAGGCTGCGACGACTGTTGTTAGAGCTCGCTCTACAGACTGGGGTATCAGCGAGGATTTCCTACAAACGCATGATTTACATATTCATGTTCCAGAAGGTGCAACGCCAAAAGACGGACCAAGCGCTGGTGTAGGTATGTGTACGGCATTAGTATCTGCGATTACAGGTATTCCAGTGAAAGCTAATGTAGCCATGACAGGTGAAATTACATTACGTGGCGAAGTGTTGGCAATAGGTGGCTTGAAAGAGAAACTATTAGCAGCACATCGTGGGGGAATAGACACCGTTCTTATTCCTCATGACAATGTAAAAGATTTGAAAGAAATACCTGAAAATGTCAAGCAAGGTATAGACATTATCCCGGTAAAATGGATAAATGAAGTGCTGGAAGTAGCTTTGCAAAAAATGCCGTCAAAAGCAGGAAATGAAACTTCTTCTGATGCACTATTATCTAAAGACAAAACGCCGATTCATGAGGCTGATAGAGAAAAGCGTCACTAAACAAGGTAGGAATTAGAGGGTAATGACATTACAACAAAAACAGCGTTTAATTGGTGCAGCACTTCTAGTGTGTGTTGTTGGTGTCATTGCCTATTTTATTTTAGAGTCAGTTGAAAAGAACTTTGTGTCACAAGCTGAGCCTGAAATCATACCTTTCGATTCTGTTGTTGAACCGATTACAGAAGAGCCTGATATTGAATCTATAGATACGTTAACCTCATTGAATGATGAAGAATCAGAATCGGAGAACATTAGTACTAACGCTGACAAATCAGTACCCGTAGTTGCAGCAAAGGCAACTGTAAAAGAGACTGCTCCAGCTCCAGCTCCAGCTCCAGCTCCAGCTCCAGCTCCAGCTCCAGCTCCAAAAATTCCAGCGACCTCCACTAAAGAAATGTATGTGCTACAGCTAGCAAGTTTTAGTGTGCAAGAGAATGCAGATAAACTAAGCCGAGAATTGAAAAAACGTGGCTATAGTACACTGATAGAAACACATAGTTCGAACAAGACAACGATTTACCGTGTTCGTCTAGAGCCAACTAGTAATCGGTCAGAACTTGAAAAACAAGCTGTCTCTTTGAAGAAAGAACTAAACTTGTCACCTCAAATTTTACATTACGATCCCTAACTGCTGCTTACTGCAACAGCGTTGTCATAAATATGTAAAAATTCTAGGTTGTAAGGCATCATTCTGTTAAAATTCCCGCTTTAAATCGCGGCTAACTGCGGAGAGTACATGGTCTGGGTTGACTATCTCATTATTGGTATTGTTTTATTGTCAGCTGTGATTAGTATCGTTCGTGGATTCATGCGAGAGGTTCTTTCTCTCGCCAGTTGGATATTAGCGTTCTGGGTAGCGCTGTTGTTTTATTCAAATCTTTCAACACTATTGGCAGATTATATAGCGACGCCATCTATACGATTGTTTTTAGCATTTTTTGTATTATTCGCCGTGACGCTTATCCTAGGCGCTATGGTTAATCATTTGATATGCCAAGTTGTAGAAAAAACAGGTTTAACAGGAACCGATCGTGCATTGGGTATTGTTTTTGGCTTAATTCGAGGAGTGGCACTAGTCACTATTCTCGTTCTTGCAGCAGGAGCAACACCTATGCCTGCTGATTCATGGTGGCAAAACTCCTTACTAATTGAACAATTTATCAATCTAGCTATTTGGGTACGTGACCTGCTTCCAGCAGACATTGCTCAATACATCAATTACAACTAACTTCCAGACAGGGCAAACTATGTGCGGAATTATTGGTATTGTGGGACATTCCGAGGTTAACCAAGCCATTTATGACGGATTGACTGTTTTACAACATCGAGGACAGGATGCTGCAGGCATAATGACCTGCGATACAGATGGAAAATTTTATCTTAGAAAAGATAATGGATTAGTAAAGGATGTGTTTCATACGCGTCACATGATTCGATTGAAAGGTCATATGGGAATTGGCCATGTCCGTTACCCTACGGCAGGTTGCTCGACTTCTGCTGAGTCGCAACCGTTTTATGTGAACTCACCGTTTGGTATTTCGCTTGCTCATAACGGCAATCTTACAAATACTAAAGTCTTGAAAGATGAATTATTTCAAACAGATCGTCGTCATTTAAACACAGGATCTGATTCTGAAGTTTTGTTAAATGTCTTAGCCCATGAGTTGCAAAACAGCACAAACTTGACCCCTGAGCCAAGTGATATTTTCAAAGCAGTAACAGAAGTACATCGTCGTTGCAAAGGTGCTTATGCAGCTGTTTCAATGATATCTGGTGTAGGAGTGCTGGCTTTTCGTGACCCACATGGTATTCGACCTGCGGTGATTGGTAAGCGTGAAACTGTTCAAGGAACAGAGTACTTAATCGCATCTGAGAGTGTTGCTGTTGATATTCTTGATTTTGAATTTGTACGAGATATTGAACCAGGCGAATGTGTATTTATCGACAAAAATGGCCAGTTTTATTCACAACAATGTGCAGAAAACCCGATTAAATCACCGTGTATCTTTGAGTATGTATACTTTGCACGCCCAGATTCAATGATGGATGGGATCTCAGTACATAAAAGTCGTATGAGAATGGGGACTAAACTCGCCAAGAAAATCATGCGTGAATTTTCTGACCACGATATTGATGTTGTTATTCCTATTCCAGATACTAGTAGAAGTGCGGCCCTACAGCTGTCGTATGATTTGAATGTTGTTTATCGCGAGGGCTTTATTAAAAATCGCTACATTGGTCGGACCTTTATTATGCCAGGTCAAACTATGCGTAAAAAGTCGGTTAGACAAAAACTGAATGCAATCGATCTCGAGTTTAGAGGCAAGAACGTCTTATTAGTCGATGACTCGATAGTGAGAGGCACTACATCACAGCAAATAGTTCAGATGGCGCGTGATGCTGGTGCTAAAAAGGTTTACCTTGCTTCAGCCGCTCCACCAGTGAGATTCCCAAATGTCTACGGTATCGATATGCCTTCTGCTAATGAGTTTGTTGCCCATGACCGAAATGTCGAGGAAATTGCCGCAGAATTAGGGGTTGATTGGTTAATTTATCAAGACTTAGATGACCTCGTTTCAGCCATTAACAAAAAAAGTGATGTTGAAACCTTTGATACATCGTGTTTTGATGGTGAATATATCACTGGAGATATCGATGCTAACTATCTGTATTATATAGATTCAATGCGGAATGATAACACTAAAGAAGCTAATGATAAGACAAATGGTGTCATTGAGTTGCATAACAATGCTTAGTGTAATATCTAAGTTCTTTGCTGTTTACGGCTAGTTCTTATATAATTCCGTCGATTATGCGTCAGCAATTACCAAAAGAGATTGATCCGTTTCGCTTTGCCCACAATGGTAGGGAGTTAGATGGGGATATTGCCTTAAAAGCTTTATCTCGTTTATCGCAATCCCTTCATTCTAGTGATGGCAATGTTGAAGTAGAAATGAGATTTGATATAGACCAGACAAGAACGCCTTATATGCAGGGGCGATTCAAAACGACACTTGCACTGACGTGTGAGCGTTGTATGGAAAAAGTTGAGTATCCAATCGAAATTGAAACACAGCTAGGTCTTATCAAACATGAGAAGTTTGCTGAAAGACTAGCGGAGCAATACGAACCTTGGATTATCGATGACAAAGAGCTGGTAAACCCGGCAGATGTTGTTGAAGATGAATTGATATTGGCACTGCCTTTGGTACCCAAGCATAATTTTGATTGTTTGCCAGAAGAAGCTTGGTTCTCAGGCTCTGACGAAGAAGAAAAAGAGGTGGTCTCAGAAAAACCTGAGTCACCATTCGCAGTGTTATCTGCATTGAAATCGAAAAAATAAATTTAGTTTTTAAAAGCTCAGGAGTTTTAGTCATGGCTGTTCAAAAGAATAAAAAGAGTGCATCTCGTCGTGGTATGCGTCGTTCACACGATGCGTTAACAGGTGCAACCTTATCTGTAGATTCAACTTCAGGCGAATTACACCTTCGTCACAATGTATCTGCAGACGGATATTACCGTGGACGTAAAGTTATCGCTGACAAGAGCGAATAAGGCTAGCATCAATTGAGCTTAACAATATCAATTGACGCAATGGGCGGGGATCATGGACCAAAAGTCGTGATCCCCGCTGCCATATCAGCACTCAAAAAACATCCTGACGCGACGTTTATACTCGTCGGTGATGAGAAAGTGATTAATACGCACTTACAACAACTTAATGTTGAAAACGATCCTCGATTAGTCGTACATCATGCTTCTCAAAAAGTGGAGATGGATGACTTACCTTCGCAAGCATTGCGTGGCAAAAAAGATTCCTCTATGCGAGTGGCAATTAATCTCGTCAAAGAAGGTAAGGCTCAAGCCTGCGTTAGTGCCGGTAATACTGGTGCTTTAATGGCTACAGCACGTTTTGTTCTCAAAACATTACCCGGCATTGAGCGACCAGCGATCGTTTCAGCACTTCCGACAATGAAAGGGCATACATACGTTCTTGATTTAGGTGCTAATGTCGACTCAAGTGCTGCCCACTTAGTCCAGTTTGCCTTAATGGGCTCTGTATTAGCTGAACTTGTTGATGGCAAAGTCAGCCCAAAGGTTGGTTTGTTAAACATTGGCTCAGAAGAAATCAAAGGTAATGAACGCGTTAAAGAAGCATCTAGATTACTTGAGCAGACTGATTTGAACTATATTGGCTACGTTGAAGGCGATGGCCTCTATCACGGTGAAGTTGACGTCCTTGTTTGCGATGGATTTGTTGGTAATGTTGCTCTCAAAACAAGTGAAGGTGTGGTGCATATGATACGTCATTACCTGCGCCAATCATTCTCTCGTAACTGGATGACAAAACTTGCTGGACTGATCGCATCTCCTGTCCTTAAACATTTTCGTAATGAACTCGATCCACGTGCATACAATGGGGCTAACTTAATTGGTCTGCAAGGTATTGTTATCAAAAGTCACGGTGGTGCCGATGAGTTTGCGTTTACAAATGCTATTAACATTGCAGTAGTGGAAGCCGCACAGGACGTTCCAAACAATATCAGCAAACACCTTGAGGTGTTAATGGAAGGCCAAGTACTGTGATCACATCGAGGATAGTAGGGACGGGCAGCTATTTGCCTGAAAAAATCCTGAGTAATCATGACTTAGAGTCAATGGTTGAAACAAGCGACGAATGGAT
>DRHY01000084.1 GCA_011052985.1 Methylophaga thalassica | reverse complement strand
CCCCAGATAACTTCTTTATTCTTCAGTTTATTGTCGACCCAAGCTTCTACTTTATCTGGTGAACCAATTTCTTGCAGCATTCCCACCACACGTTGATTTGCACCACCATGTAGCGGACCAGACAAGGTGCCAATGGCAGCAGAAATAACACTATAAGGTGTGGCTAATGTGGACCCGGCTACTAATGCAGCAAAAGTTGATGCATTGAGTGTATGTTCAGCATGAAGAATCAAACACACATCCATGATTTTTGCCATCAAAGGATCAGGTTCTTTACCGGTGAACATGTAAAGTAGATTTTCAGCAACCGATAAATCCTGACGAGGATGAACAGGATCCCAGCCATGGCGGATATGCTCCCACATAGCGACTAGAGGAGCCATTTGAGCAATAATATTCACCGTCATATTGCGAACGTAATTCAAATCTTCGCAACTGTTAGCATCCGTTAAACACTCTGTTCCCGGATAGAACATACCCAAACTAGACACCGCTGTTTGCAGCATGTCCATAGGGTGTCCTGTATGTGGGAAATGACGCATCATTTCACGAATGTGATATTTGATACGGTAATTGTCACGAAGTTTATGTGAGAATTCAGCTAGGGCTTTTTCGGTGGGTAACTCACCATCAAGAAGCAATAGAGTTGTTTCTTCAAAGGTACTATTTTCAGCTAAAGTTTCGAGGGAATAACCACGATAACTCAAGATACCTTTTTCACCATCAATATTTGAAATGGCTGACTTTGTTGCTGGGACGCCTTCTAGGCCGGGTAAAAAATCACTCATCTACAACCTCGTAATTATATTGATGGTGGAGATTATTGGAAAAGCAGGCAATTATACTTGATTGCACTTGCCTCGACATCTTGGAAATGGATTGTCTCGTCTTAATTGAGAATATCAGACCAGATATTTTTTGCCCAAGCATCAGCAAAATTTCCATCTAATTGTGAGGGCGTTGCAGTAGATCCCCCACCTGGCATCGGCGCCATTTTCTTTTCTTCTTTATCATACCTAAACACAGCAGCAACATGTCCTGCCATAGTTGCATCGGTAAAACTATAACAGGTATTGCCGAATACAGGCTCAGCTTCCACCCTAAGTTCATGCATCAATGCAATCACAGCGGCAGCACATACTTTAGCTTGTACATTGGCAATATGACCAGACTTCGGCAGTGTCGATGCAACGGCATCACCAATCACATGAACATGTGGGACGCGTGTAGATTCATAGCTGAGGAAATCTACTTCACACCAGTGCTGGTCTGCAGAAATCACATCGGCAAGCTCAGCCACTTTACCAGCTCTTTGTGGTGGAATAACATTCAACACATCGGCCTGAATAGTGTCGAATACGCTCTCAACCGTCAATGATTTTACATCAATAGTTTCAATTGCATTACTTGGGTAATAATCAATCAATGAAGAGTACTGATTTTCCCATACACCTTTAAATAAGGCTTTTTTTGAAACAATATCACTATTTGCATCAAGAATAATTAATTTTGCTGTTGGGTTATGTTGCTGCAAAAATAGCGCAATTTGGCAGGCTCTTTCGTAAGGTCCCGGTGGGCATTTGTAGGGTGTAGGCGGTATGGTCATCACGACTTTACCACCTTGGCGCATTGCTTTTAGCTGTTGGTAAAGTAAGGTGGTCTGAGCGCCTGCTTTCCATGCATGTGGGATTTTTTTTGCAATCACTTCAGTAGTCATCATTGGAAGCGCATCATAAATAAAATCAACGCCCGGAGCCAGAATCAAGCGTTCATAATCGACATCAGAGCCATCATCCAGCCTTACCTTTTTTGCATCAGTATCTATACCCACAGCATTGGCTTGAACAACATTAACACCATGATGTTGAGTCAAGCCGTGATAATCATGGCTTAACTGCTGGATCGTTCTATTTCCACTTAAGACTAAATTACTCTGTGGACAAGAGATAAACTGTGCCTGTTTTTCTATTAATACCACCTCAATATCTGATGCCCACATGCGTATGTATTTTGCTGCTGTGGCACCAGCAAAGCCACCACCGATAATGACAACTCGTCGTTTGCGTTTTGAGGCAGAAATCGCCGCCGAGCTGAGTTTTGGGAATAGTGCAAAAGCCGAAGTTTTCGCAACATAATTCATCATTTGTCGACGGTTAATGGCCATTTATGCCCTCACTGTGTCATTACGATACGTGCTCACCCGATGCTTGCAGATCCGCATGATAAGAAGATCGTACCATTGGCCCACTGGCCACGTGGTCAAAGCCCATTTGTTTACCTACCTCAGCCAATTCATTAAATTCTGCTGGGGTGACAAAACGCTCAACAGCAAGATGATGGCGACTGGGTTGTAAATATTGACCCAGTGTCAGCATACGACATCCATGATCTCGAAGATCTTGCATTACCTGCTTCACTTCATCCATCGATTCACCAAGACCTAACATTAGACCTGATTTGGTTGGCACCTCTGGATGCATAAGCTGAAATCGTTTAATCAAATCCAATGACCATTGGTAATCAGACCCTGGCCGAACCGCTTTATAAAGCCGTGGCACGCTCTCTAGATTGTGATTAAAAATGTCGGGGGGGCTTTGAGTCAAAATTTCCAGAGCCACATCCATACGGCCACGAAAATCGGGCACTAACACTTCAATATTGGTAGAAGGTGATTGTTGACGAATTTCATCAATACATCGCACAAAATGAGCTGCGCCACCATCACGAAGATCATCTCTATCAACAGACGTCACCACCACATGCTTTAACTGCATAGCAGCAATGGTCTTAGCAAGATGTTGCGGCTCATTATCGTCTAAGGTATCAGGGCGACCATGAGCCACATCACAGAACGGGCAGCGACGAGTACAGATATTGCCCATTATCAAAAAAGTCGCCGTGCCATGAGAAAAACACTCGCCTAAATTAGGGCAAGCGGCTTCTTCACAAACCGTATGTAGCTGATGCTCACGCAGCATATCTTTGATGTGCTTAACCTTGGGGTCAGCATGAGATTTGGCACGAATCCATTCTGGTTTACGCTTAGGATCTGAGGGTTCAATTTTTATGGGAATACGCGATACTTTTGACTCACCCTTTAAGGCTTTTACGTCACGTTTTCCCACTGTTATGTCTGTCATTCTATTTATCCTGCTAGCATCTGCTGCATAAAAGCGTTTACAAAGCGTTGTTTTGCTTCTGCCATAGACAAATTCACGCCAAGGCTTTTCAAATCAATCACTTCCATTCCGGCGTAACCACATGGGTTGATATAACTAAACGGTGTCAGATCCATATCAATATTAAAACTGACGCCATGATAGCAGGCTCCTCGTTTCACCCGCAGCCCTAGAGAGGCAATTTTACTTTCATTAACGTACACACCAGGCGCGTCTTTTCTTGCTTTTGCTGCAATATCGAATTCAGCCAATATGCCAATCACGGTCTGTTCTAGACGAGAAACCATCTCTCTCACACCGACCTTAGCACGTCGCAAATCTATTAAGGTGTAGGCGACTAACTGACCTGGACCATGATACGTCACCTGCCCGCCACGATCAGTGTTTACCACAGGTATATCGCTGGCGTTAAGAATGTGTGAGGGATCACCATTCAAACCTTGGGTAAAAACAGGCTCATGCTCTAGCAACCACAATTTATCTTCTGATGTATCATCACGCTGCTGCGTGTAAGCCTGCATATCATCAACAACCTGTTGATATGCTCTTAGACCTAAATCCTCTACCTTCATTAAAGAACGAATTTAATGGCGTCGTGAGCACTCAAGTCTTGATAGATAGCATCAAGCTGGGCTTTACTTGTTGCATTAATAGTGACCGTTACGGAGGTAAATTTCCCTCCAGAACTTTGTTTAGTACGAACAGCTGCTTCCTGAAGATCCTCAACATGTCGACGCACAATTTCTACCACGACCACATCGATATCTGGTGTCGTCTCGCCCATCGCTTTTACTGCAAATTCACAAGGAAACTCAAGTAAGGTCTCTTGATTATCTTCACTCATTATTCGTTTTCCGCTTCAGTTGCTGATAGGCATTATCAAGTTTCTTCCACACAGGACCAGGTTGACCTGTACCCACTAATTTTCCATCGAGACGTGTTACTGGAAGTAGCTCACGTGTTGAACTACTGATCCAAATTTCATCTGCCTGATAGAGTCGTTCAAGAGCAAGTTCTTGCTCTTTAATGGCAATTCCAGCCTGCACAGCAAGGTCAAATACCACCTCTCGAGTGATGCCCGGTAAGACACGCTTATCTTTAATCGCGGTATAGATAACGTTATCAAAGATGGCATAACTATTACTGGCCGAACCTTCTGTCATCAAACCATCACGGAGCATAATGGCTTCTTGTGCCCCCTGTTCATGCGCTTGCTGACGCATCATCGTATTGGGTAATAAAGAAATGGCTTTGATGTCACAATATTGCCAGCGAATATCCTCAACCGTTATGGCAGAAATACCCTGTTCTTTGAAGTCAACTGCCACTGGCTTCAGAGGATTACTCATCATAAAAACAGTCGGTGGTACATTCTCTGGAAACAGGTGATCTCTCGGCGCGACACCACGTGTGACCTGAAGATATACCGCTTGGTCGTTCATTTCATTTTTAGCAATGATTTGCTCAATCAATGCTGTCCACTCTACTTCACTAAAAGGATTTTGCATTCGAATCCCATCTAAGCTGTTTTGTAAACGACTTAAATGGGACGCTAGTCGGAATGATTGTCTATCGTAGACAGGGATGACCTCATAAACGCCATCACCAAATAAAAATCCACGATCAAAGACGGAGATCTTGGCTTCATCTGCTGGTAAAAACTCACCATTCAGATAAACAACTGGCATTTTAGCCCCAAATCCACAACATGATTTGGTCAATAAATCGACGCCACCAGCTACCCTGTTCAACATCATTCAAGGCAATCAGATCTTGCTTAGCAACGACTTCTTCGCCTAGCTTGATTTCAACTTCTCCTAACTTAGTACCTGCTGTAATAGGTGCAATAACAGGATGTTGTAAATTAGTTGTCGCTTTTAGCTGATCAAACTGACCGCGAGAAACGGTAACAGATAAAGGTTTAGCTAGACCCAAATCAAGTTCTGACTGTTTTCCTTTCCACACCTTCGTTTCTGTCACTTTCGCATTCGCTTGGTAAAGTTGATGCGTTTCGAAGAAACGGAAACCGTAGTTGAGTAATTTTTGTGTTTCTTGAGCACGTGCATTTTCACTTCTTGTGCCTAGTACCACAGAAATCAACCGCATATCACCACGCTTAGCTGATGCAGCAAGGCAGAAACCCGCCGCTTCAGTGTGACCTGTTTTCAGACCATCAACACTGTTATCACGCCAAAGTAATTTATTACGATTATGTTGAGCTATACCGTTATACGTGTATTCCTTTTCTGAATACCACTCATAGTGTTCAGGAAAATCACGAATCAATGCAGCTGACAGTATCGCAATATCATGTGCCGTGGTGTAGTGATCAGGATCTGGCAAACCAGTAGCATTCATATAATTGGTGTTGTACATGCCCAACTGTTGCGCGTACTGATTCATCATTTGAGCAAATGTACTTTCACTTCCAGCCACGTGCTCAGCTAAAGCAACAGCAGCATCGTTACCGGATTGAACAATCATGCCACGCAGTAATGACTCAACAGGTACCTTAGTATTCACTTCCATGAAACTGCGTGACCCTTCCATACGCCAAGCTTTTTCACTGATTAGAACATCATCATCAAGTTGAATATTGCCATTGTGCAGCTCGTAAGACACAACATATGACGTCATCAGTTTTGTAATACTAGCGGGTGGTAAACGTTCATCCGCATTCTTTTCAGCAATAATTCGACCACTGTCATAATCCATCAAAATATAGGATTTAGCCGCAACCTCTGGCGCAGAGGGCTGAGGCGTTATAGCGCCAGCAAACGCATGTGTAAAAGACAATAAGAATGACAGGAATAAAACAAATTTGATGTTTCTCAACATAGATAACTCTCAGATTGTAAAACGTTTAATCGATGATAATGTGGGTGTTACTAAATCCAATACTGGCT
>DRHY01000083.1 GCA_011052985.1 Methylophaga thalassica | reverse complement strand
TCGCCATCTGCTTACCGGGCATTGAGTCTAAGGTGAAGCGGGCACTAACTTCAGCTATACGTGTGGCACCTTTGGTTACCACCACAAAATTGATAATGACCAATATAGCGAATACAACAAAACCAACGGCGTAATTACCACCAATAACAAATTCGCCAAAGGCTTCGATAACGTTGCCTGCTGCGGCCGCACCTGTATGACCTTCGAGTAAAATAATTCGTGTAGAGGCAACGTTTAATGCCAGTCTAAGCAGAGTTGCAATTAATAATATGCTTGGGAATGCTGCAAAGTGCAGCGGTTTTTTCATGTAAATACTGGCTAGTACAATCACTAATGATAAAGCAATATTAAATGTGAAGAGCATGTCCAGCATAAACGCTGGTAAAGGAAGCATCACCATTGCTAACAATGCGACTAGCAGCATTGGCGTGGCTAATTGACCACTTACGACGGTCTTAAATCGCTCCACCAGAATGTTATTTTCCATTTCACCTTAATCTCGTTTCAGTTCATCAGGTATTGGTAAGTCTTCTGTATTCAGTTTGGGTTTGTTACCACCTTGATTGCGATAACGGCGTAACTGAAATACAAAAGCCAACACTTGGGCTACTGCAATATATAGACCAGATGGAATTTCATCACCGATTTCTGTTGAATAATAGATGGCTCGAGTTAAGGGAGGTGCAGCTAGAATGGGGACGCCATTATTTTCTGCCACCAAACGAATTTGTTGCGAGATGATATCCGCCCCTTTTGCTACAACGGTTGGTGCGCCTTCGTTCGTTTGGTCATAACGGAGTGCCACTGCATAGTGAGTTGGATTGGTGATAACAACATCAGCGGTTGGTATATCTTGCATCATTCGTTGTTGAGATAGTTGAATTTGCATACGCCGAATTCGTCCTTTCACTTCTGGATTGCCTTCAGTTTGTTTCATCTCATCCTTAACTTCTTGCTTAGTCATCTTCAACTGTCGAGTATGATTCCATAGTTGAAAAGGCACATCGATAAGGGCGATCAAGATTAAACTAGCCGTAATAGCAAGAAACACCCATAAAATGAGATAACCCAAATCAGTCATGGCGACATTGACTTCCTGTGTGCCCAACGTCAATAACTGGTCACGCACCCCCCAAAGAATCGCAATCGAAATAGCACCAATCAGAAGAAATTTACCTAAGGCTTTACCTAACTCAACCAGACCTTGTGGTCCGAAAATACGTTTTAGACCTTTCAGTGGATCCATCTTATTGGCTTTAGGAGCCATAGCTTGACCCGAAAAATTCCATCCACCGATTAAAGCCGGGGCAGCTAATGCAGCCACTACTGTTACAGCTAAGAAAAGACCCAGATCAAACGCAATCATATCAATGGTATGGATGAATTTATGTACCATCGCCATGGGGTCAAAAAGTTCTTTTCGGGTAAATTTAAAAGAGTCTTTCATTACATCACCCAAGGCCCGAATAATCTGACTACCACTAAAAAAAAGGGCAGCGGCGCTGGCAATTAATACAATAACAGTGGTGAGCTCTTTTGAACGTGGAACTTGCCCCTTTTTACGGGCATCATCTAGCTTCTTAGCGGTGGGTTCTTCCGTTTTATCTTGACCTGTCTGCTCAGCCATCTTGAATCACCATGACTCGAATGAGCTGCAAAATGTAGTCAGTCATTTCGACCATATGCTGTCCTACCAACGGCAAGGTGACCAACATGATAATAAATCCCATTATGATTGTGAGCGGAAAGCCAATCGAGAATGGACTAATTTGAGGGGCAGCACGGGATAAAATACCAAAGGCTAGATTAACCATCATAATAGAGCCAATTGCAGGTAAGGCGATAAGTACCCCTGAAGCAAACATCCAACTACCCTGAGCGACGATATCGCGTAAATCTGTTGGTGTAAGACCCTCTGCAGCAATAGGCATAGTGACAAAACTTTCTGACACTACTTGTATCAAAATTAAGTGGCCATCTAAGGTAACGAATATCAAGGTCGTGAAAATCAGATAAAACTGACTGATAACAGGTACTAAAATACCATTTTGTGGATCAACCATTGAGGCAAAACCTAAGCCCATCTGCATTGCAATGATTTGACCAGCCACAATAAATGCATCGAACAATAGTTGCAGCATAAATCCCATACATGCACCGATAAGTACTTGCTGAGCGACGATGAGCAGTCCATCCATACTTATGGGCTGTACATTTGGCACAACATCAGGGATGTTGGGAACAACCACCATCGCGATGGCTAAGGTGATAACCATACGTGTTTGAGTGCTGAGAAAGTTACTACTAAAGACAGGGGCCACCATGACCATAGCTGCAATACGAATAAACGGCCAGAGATAGAGACCTAGTGCCGCGGTAATATCTGCTGTTGAAAATGCCATTGTCAGCCGATCATGAACGGAATATCTTCAAAGAGGCGACGAGCAAAATCCATCATTAGTTCTAGCATCCAAGGCCCAGCTACAATTAACACTAGTAAGGTAATAAAGAGCTTAGGGATAAAACTCAATGTTTGTTCATTGATTGACGTGGCGGCCTGAAACATACTCACCAGTAAACCAATAAATAAAGCCGGCAATAGAATCGCTGCAATCAAAATTGAAATAAGTTGCAGCGTCTCTTGCATGATACTGAGGACGGATTCTGGAGTCATAACTAGACGTAAAAACTCGAGGCTAAAGTACCCATCAACAATGCCCATCCATCAATTAGAACAAAGAGCATTAATTTGAATGGGAGTGAAATAAGCATTGGGGATAACATCATCATACCCATAGCCATAAGAATACTGGCCACGACTAAATCGATAATCAGAAAAGGGATGAAAATTAAAAAACCAATCTGAAAGGCGGTTTTTAATTCACTGGTAACAAACGATGGCAGTAATAAACTAAATGGAATATCTTCTGGCGTTTGCATTTCTTCGTAACCACCAATAGAGGCGAATAATGCGATATCACTCTCTCTGGTTTGTGCCAGCATAAATTCTTTGAATGGTTGTCCTGTCTGTTCTGCTGCTTGGATAAATTCAATATCGCCATTCATGTATGGACCAACACCATCCTGATAGGCTTTATTAAATACAGGATGCATGATGAATATAGTCAAGAATAAAGCGAGTCCAATCAGTACCTGATTCGATGGTGTTGATTGCACCCCCATTGCTTGTCTTAGTATGGCTAAAACAATGATGATGCGTGTGAAAGAGGTCATCATCATTAACGCCGCAGGTAGCAGCGTTAATAGTGTCATTAATGCGACTATTTGCAGGGTAATTGAATAGCTTTGCCCCGCATCTGTATCGGTAATGGTGACAGCAGGAATGCCAGGTTCAGCAACACCCATCAGCGGAAATAACAATAGAACAGCGCTGATTAACACTCGCATTAGGATTCGCCTCGTTTTTGCACCATATCTTTCAGCTTCTCCGCAAAGTCTTTTTTGTCTGATTGAACAGTTGAAATCGGTGTTTCGAGTTTGTTTAACAGCGTTATTTGTTGAGATGTTACACCCAATAAGACTTGTTCTGAACCAACTTGGACGAGTATCAGACGTTCTTTAGTACCCAAGGGTAAACCAGCGATAACTTTAAGCTGTCCGTTTATGGTCGTATGAAAACGATTACTGCGTTTCAATAGCCATGCCACTAACACGATGCAGCCCAGTACTAAAATGAGACCAAGCAAGGTTTGAATAAGATTTACTGTTGCCAAAGGTGAGTGTGAAAATGTTTTAGCAGACTCATCAGTAGCAGCAGATGCAATCGATGTGAGACATAGCATGATGATGAAAAACAGATAATGCATCACTAACGGAGTTTCTTAATACGTTCAGAGGTGCTGATAATGTCAGTCAGTCGAATACCAAACTTATCATTGACCACCACCACTTCACCATGAGCTATTAGTGTGTCATTGACTAACACATCCATTGGCTCACCAGCTAAACGATCAAGTTCCACAACTGAACCTTGACTAAGTTGTAATAAATTACGAATGCTGATACGAGTACGGCCAATCTCCATTGAGATAGTGACAGGAATATCCATGACCATATCCAGATCGACATCAGTTTTTTGTTTGCCTTCATCACTTAGGCTGGCAACAGGAGCTGGATTTGCTTTTTGCTCAGCTTCAGTTGAAGCCTGTTCTTCTAAAGCAGATGCCCATGGGTCTTCTTCTTGTTCGCTATCATCCTGTTGCTCTAAGGCAGCAGCCCATTCATCAGCAAGTGCTTGATCTTCAGTTTGGGTATCTTCACTCATATTAACGACCCTTTACTAGGTTTAAAACGGATGTCTTATCGCGGGGATGTTCGATGATGTCAACAATCTTCAAGGCAGACTTATCTTTGTGTTCGCCAAAAGTTGAACGAAACATAGGTATGTCCTCAACCATGGTCACGACTTGCTTTGGCATATCAAACGGAATGATGTCGCCAGGTTTCAGTTTCAGTATTTGGGATAAACTCAATTTTGATTCGGCAAGGTTTGCCCAAAGTTCGACATCAGCCAGCATGATTTCTTCACGCATGGATTTTTCCCAGCGACCATCATCCATGCTTCTGTCACTTTGTAAGCCAGTGTCAAGCAATTCACGAATGGGTTCCAACATCGAGTAGGGGAAGGTGACGTGGATATCACCACTGCCACCATCCAGATCGACATGGAAGGTAGAGATAACAACTACTTCACTTGGGCTGACGATATTGGCAAATTGAGGATTGACTTCATGATTGATGAATTCAAAATCAACCTCCATCACAGGAGACCATGCTTCCGTCAGATCCTTAAAGCAAATATTTAATACCATTCTGATGACGCGTAACTCGGTCGACGTGAACTCACGACCCTCAATACGTGCTTGAAAACGACCATCACCACCAAAGAAGTTGTCCAAAATGGTGAAAACCAACTTTGGTTCAAATACTACTAACCCTGTGCCTCGCAACGGATGCAAGTGAATTAGGTTCAGACTGGTGGGGACAAATAAGGTATGAATATACTCAGAGAATTTCATTACTTGCACACCACCGGCTGATATTTCAGCTGAGCGACGAAGCATATTGAACAAACTGATTCTCAGATAACGACAAAAACGCTCATTAATCATCTCCAGTGTCGGCATTCTGCCGCGAATAATGCGTTCTTCATTACCAAAGTCATAGGGACGTGATGCCCCATTATCGACCTGTTCTGTCGAACGGTTATCGTCATCATCGCCCATGCCATTTAGCAGGGCATCGACTTCATCTTGAGATAGTATGTCGTGAACGGCCATCGTTATTGCATAATGAAGCTAGTGAAGTAAACAGCTTCTAGCTTCTCATCCTGAGGTGATTCTTCATCAAGAATCTTGTTAATGGTATTTAGCGCTTCTTTTTGCAATTTCTTTGTTCCTTCCGTGGTTTGCAATTCGTCATAATTTTGACTAAAAAAGAGCATGTTTAATTCATGCTGAATAGCAGGCATATTCAACGTGACAGCATCGATAACAGCTTGAGAGCGTGCTTTTACTTTCAGTTGAATCTTCATATAACTGACTTGTCCATTACTTTGTTCTGAAAAATTAACAATAAATGGCTCTTCAATGGCTGAATATATGGGAGGCAGTTTCACTTCCACCTTTTCTTCATTTTCATCCCCCCCACTCAGAAAGAGGAAAGCACCTACACCACCGCCGATTAAGACAAGGGCAGCAACTATAATGATGATTAATTTTGATTTGCCACCTTTTTCTTCGGTGACCTCTATGTCGTCGCGTTCTTCAGCCATGTGTTTATTTCCGTTATGGGTGATTTTATAAAAGCAAGGACTATGCCGTTATTGCACAATAAAGCTGGTGAAATAAACTTTTTCAAGTCCTTCCACCCCTGATTCCTCTCTCAACAGCGATTGAATATCTTCTGTTGCCAGGGCATGTAGTTTTTTTCTTCCGTCTAATGTGCTCACCGTATTGTAATTTTGCTCAGAGAATAACGTGCGTAGTTCATCCTGAATCATAGGTAAGTTTAGAATAGCACTGTCAATAATCGTTTGCTGTTTAGCCATTAAGGCTACTTTGACCTGAAGGAATCTCACACGATTATTACTTTGATTGGAAAAGTTAATGACGAAAGGTTCTTCAATCTTATAATAAATGGGTGCTTCAATAGCCTCTTCTTTTGCAAAACTGACTGCCGCATGAGACATAAGTGAGGCAAACAAAAAACCGATTAACGGAAGCTGCTTGGTCATTGCTTGGTATACTCCAGAGTTTTTGTAAAAGGCCAGCAAGAATTATGACAAGCTTGGGCCTTGTGTTAAAGGGGTATTAATGAAGGATATAAATCAAAATAGCGGAAATACAATCATTTCTCGCCTGTCTGATTGGCTGATGACATTGCCTCAGTATTTTATTCCTCAGCATATCTTATCGGTCATCATGCATAAACTCACACAAAGTAATATTAGTTGGTTCAAAAACGGCTTCATTCGATTTATTAGTTGGAAATTTAAGGTAGATATAACGGAAGCTGAACAACAGGATATAACACAATATTCTAGCTTTAATGCCTTTTTCACGCGCGAGTTGCGAAAGGGCATTCGGCCTATTGCCGTTGGTGATGGTGTTGTGGCGTCACCTGTCGATGGCGCGATTAGCCAGTTGGGTCCCATTGTTGATAATGCTATCGTGCAAGCAAAAGGTCGCAACTACAAGGTGGATGAATTGCTGGCCGGTGATATCCTCCTATCAGAGCGATTTAAGCATGGCCAATTCGCCACTATCTATCTCTCGCCGCGTGATTATCATCGTATCCATATGCCGTTAACGGGGCGACTTAAGTCAATGAGTTACGTGCCAGGTAAATTATTTTCTGTAAATCCCAGAACGGCTAGGGCTGTACCAAAACTATTCGCTAGGAATGAACGTGTTATTTGTGTCTTCGATACCGATTTTGGTGAGATAGTATTGGTCTTAGTTGGCGCTATTTTTGTAGGTAGTATGCAGACTGTTTGGTCAGGACAAATTACACCGCCATACGGCAAGCATATTCAACGGTGGGATTATGAAGGTGACGAAGCCATTACTCTAGAGAAAGGCCAAGAAATGGGCCGTTTTAATATGGGCTCGACAGTAGTGATGTTATTACCTGAATCGATGAATACTTTTTCTCAGGAGTGGCAAGCAGGTAAAAAAATTCGTCTTGGTCAAGCGTTGAACTAAAGTATCAGAAATAAAAAAGCCGGCTTTAAGCCGGCTTTTTTTATAGCTTAAATTGTATTAAATATTGTTACGCCAAGCGTGGCAAGAATTGTCTTGAATACGAGTCACACCTTCTGGACCCCAAGTGCCAGCAGGGTAGGTAGCAACAGCACTCTTATCTTTAGCCCATTTTTCTATGACAGGATCAACTACTTTCCATGCAAGATTAACTTCATCAGACCGTAAAAATAGCGAACGATCACCCAAGATAGCATCTAAGATAAGCGCTTCATAAGCATCAAGTTTATGTTTGGTATCTTCAGTTTCGACGGTTTCTAAAGCAACCGTGTGATTATCCAACTCTAAACCAGGTTGTTTTGCTTGTAATTCAATACGTAAGGTATTGTCAGGTTGCAACCCCATCACAATCCAGTTGGCATGACTGTTACCAATATCAGTCCCTTTAAATATCTCTTGAGGTGGCTTTTTAAAACGAATAGCAATCATCGCTTTAGATTCAGGCATACATTTCCCCGTTCTTAGGTAGAACGGCACACCACGCCAACGCCAGTTGTCGATGTAAATCTTCATCGCCGCATAGGTTTCTGTGACGCTGTCATCAGGTACTTCTTCATCAGCAAGGTAACCTGCTTCTTTTTGACCATTTACCTCACCTTCAGCGTATTGGCCGCGGAAAGCATGATCATCGACAATATCCTCTGTAATAGGACGAATGGCTTTTAAGACTTTTACTTTTTCGTCTCGTAACGACTCATCACCTAAATCAGCGGGAGGTTCCATAGCAACTAGGGCCATGACTTGCATCAAATGACTTTGAATCATGTCGCGTAATGCACCCGAAGTATCGTAGTAACCGGCACGACCACCCACACCTTGCTGCTCCGCATGGGTGATTTGAACGTGGTCAATATAGTTACGGTTCCATAACGGTTCAAGCAGTAAGTTGGCAAAACGGAATACAAAAATATTTTGCACGGTACCCTTACCTAAGTAATGGTCAATTCGATACGTTTGCTGTTCAGTAAAGTTTTTCCGCAGAATTTGTTCTAACTCTTCAGCACTTTTCTGATCGTAACCGAAGGGTTTTTCAACCACTAGGTGACGCCAGCCATCATCTTCTTTGTTAAGTCCGACAGCGGCAAGTTGATCACCAACAACACCAAATAAGGCTGGTGCAATTGAGAGATAAAATACGATGTTTTGTGAGAAGCCATTATCATCAGTGGTGATAAGTTTGTTTAGCTCGTGGTAACTAAAGGCATCATTGATGTCACACTTGAAATAGTGGACACGATCTAAAAATTTACTCAGTAATTGCTGGTCAACACCACCTCTAGCTTTAGGTGATACATATTCTGTAACTAAGTCTTTCCAATCTTCTTGACTAGACTCGCGTCGCCCCATACAAATGATACGTGTATCATCTGTTAATCGATTCTCTGCATCCAAATGGTACAAAGCAGGCAATAATTTTTTCTTAGATAAGTCGCCAGTGGCGCCAAAAATGACAATGGTACAAGATTGCATGATTTCTCCCGTAGCAGGCTATTACTCAGCCGTTGACCGTATATAATTTGAAGAATTGTACAATTTTTGGGAGACAGGCGTGAGAAAAATTCTTTTTGCCAGTAGTGAAGTGCATCCATTGATGAAGACGGGAGGCCTTGCGGATGTATCCGCTAGCTTACCTTATGCGCTTTCGCAGCATGGTCAGGACGTCAGGGTTTTTATGCCTGCCTATCGACAATGCCTTAAAAAACTGGAGAACATCGAGCGAGTAGCAGCGCTAAAGCTAGATGGGTATCACGAATCTGTCGATATTCTTGAAGCGACATTACCGGGTACGGATGTTGTCGTATGGTTACTGGGGTCTTCTCATCACTTTGACCGAGATGGGGGGCCATATAGTCAGCCTGATGGTGAAGATTGGGAAGATAATGCGGCTCGTTTTGCCTTATTTTGTCGTGCGATTGTTGCTTTGTCAGTCAATGAGGCAGGATTAGACTGGCAGCCAGATGTGCTTCACTGCAACGATTGGCAAACTGGGCTTGCGCCTGCTCTTTTATCTGACAGAGCTGAGCGACCCGATACCATATTTACTATTCACAATATGGCCTATCAGGGACTATTTGGCCGTGATGTGTTTGATTCTTTGGATTTGCCTGAGTCATTGTGGTCAATTGATGGACTTGAGTTTTATGGCTTGATGTCATTCATGAAGGCAGGGCTAATTTTCAGCGACCATATAACAACGGTAAGCCCTTCTTACGCGAGAGAAATATGCGATATCGAATATGGTTATGGCTTAGAAGGGTTATTGCGCCAACGAGCTGAAAGCGGTCATCTGACAGGGATTTTAAACGGCATAGATTACGACGAGTGGAATCCGGCAACTGATACTCATATAGAAACGCACTATTCTGCTAAAACGCCTAACCGTAAGAAAAAAAATAAACGACTACTTCAACAACAATCTTATTTGCCTATTTCAGAAGACACCCTGCTAATAGGACTGATTAGTCGCTTGGTATCACAAAAAGGCGTTGATTTATCCATTGCAGCCGTCGCCCAATTATTGGAAGAAGGTCAGAATATACAGTTGATTTGCCTAGGTAGTGGTGAAGAACAATACGAACACAGTTTGCGTGTACTTAGAGCCCGGTTTCCTGATAAGGTTGCATTAACTATAGGTTACAACGAAACCCTGTCACACCAGATTGAGGCGGGCGTTGATGTGTTCCTTATGCCATCACGATTCGAACCATGTGGTTTGAATCAAATGTATAGTTTGCGTTATGGCACCTTACCTATCGTCAGGAACACGGGCGGGTTAGCCGATACAGTTGTTGACGCAACCGAAGAAAACCGTAAAGCTGAAATAGCAAATGGATTCTGCTTTACTGAGGCTTCACCAGAAGCGTTGATTTTGTCATTACGAAGAGCGATTGCTTTATTTCAGCATCCACGTAAATGGCGAAAGATGATGATCACCGCAATGACGCATGATTTCAGCTGGGAAAACAGCGCAACTCTCTATATCGACCTCTATCATCACATCAAAGAACGTTGAGACTATGACTGACTACCAATCTGTTTTAAATACCGTTGAAAACCTCTCATTACTTGGTGACAAAGAACTTCGCCAGCATGTTCGCTTTCTTGGTCACATCCTCGGAGAAGTAATTGATGAGCGAGCGGGGCGAGAGGTGTATGAAGCCGTTGAGCGATTACGCCAAGGCTTTATTACGCTTCGAAAGGACGACAATGCGCTGCTTAGAACGGAGTTATTGAGCTACCTAAACACGCTGGAACCCTCGCTGTTGAGAGAGGTCATTCGCGCCTTTAATTTGTACTTTAGTTTAGTCAACACCGCGGAAGAGGCCTTCAATTACCACAATCGTCTGGTGAAGTTAAAAAATGGTCGCGATCTTTGGCATGGTTCCTACCTTGATACCCTGACGCAGTTTAAGCAAGAAGGTGTGAACTTGGAACAACTGCAGCAGATGATGGACACAATGGTTTATATGCCTGTCTTCACGGCGCATCCCACAGAATCTAAACGACGCACATTGATGGAAATCTTACGTCGAATTTTCTTACTAGATGAACAATTAACTAATGAACCTTTGACCGCCTTCGAAGAGCAGCGGACTCGGACTGAAATTAAAAAACACGTGAAACTTCTCTGGTCAACCGATGAAGTTCGTGCCATCAAGCCGACGGTTCGTGATGAAATTAAAAATGGACTGTATTACTTCAATGTCAGTTTGTTTGATGCCGTTCCCAGAAGCTATCGCAATATGGAAAATGCTATTCGCCGAGTCTATGCTGACGAAATAGCCGGTGGCGCGACATTTAAAGTGCCTGGTTACGTTCAATTTGGATCATGGATCGGTGGCGACAGAGATGGAAACCCATTTGTAACATCTGATACCACCGAGATGGCGATAATGTTGCAAAAACGGACCGTTATACGCCGTTATCTCGATGATGTGACTAAGTTAAGTTACGTGCTTACCCACTCTGAACCGTTGTGTGATATCTCTGAACAACTCGCTCAAAGTATTGACGAGTCTGAAGCCATATATGCTGGTGCCTTCAGAGCTAAACCGGATCGTTTTTTAAATGAACCTTATCGACGTAAGCTTTATATGATGCGGCATCGGTTAGAAGATAATCTACGATTACTGCAACAATACTTTCGTCCTGATCTACAGCCCACGTCTCTCGGTCTTGCCTATAGTAACGAAGATGAACTGCTAGCTGATTTGCGTTTGATTCATGACTCACTAATTACACATGGTGACGTTGAATTAGCGGGTAGTGAAGTGACCGATCTCATTCGCTTGGTCGAAACCTTTGGTTTTTATCTCTATCACTTAGATGTACGTCAAGAATCGACACGGCATACAGAAACAGTCGCTGAAGTATTAAAACAGCTTGGACTTGTTGATGACTATCACCAGCTAAGTGAAACTGAGCGTCAACAACTATTAACCAGTTTGTTAGCAAAAGATGCCTTACCGGACTTACCCGAGCTAGATGGGCAAAATCAAGAAGTATTAGCGGTATTCAAACTAATGGCACGGTTACAGCGTGATGTGAGCGCTAATGCCTTTGGCAGTTATGTCATTTCCATGACGCATGAGGCGAGTCATATTCTTGAGGTATTAGCGCTGGGCCGTTTTGCTGGTTTATGTGGCTACGATGAAGATGGTAATACCTTTTGCGAGCTTCGTGTGTCGCCACTTTTTGAGACGATTGAAGATTTGGCACATATCGAACCAGTGATGACTGAATTATTGGAGAACCCGCATTATCGTCGCATGTTAGAAGCCTCAGGCAATCTTCAAGAAGTGATGCTTGGTTACTCCGATTCCTGCAAGGATGGAGGGATATTGGCATCGGTCTGGAGTTTGTACCAAGCACAGCAAAAAATAAGTCGTTTAACTACGCAACATGGTGTGCAGTGCCGAATGTTCCATGGCCGTGGCGGCACAATTGGTCGAGGGGGCGGTCCTACGCATGATGCCATTTTATCTCAACCAATGGGTACTGTTCAGGGCCAGATTAAATTTACTGAACAAGGTGAAGTATTGTCGTTCAAATATGGCAATACTGAAACAGCCGCTTATGAGCTGGGAATGGGCGTATCTGGACTATTAAAAGCCTCTAAAAGTTTAGTAGAGAAAACGCCGCCGTTGGATACGTCTTTTTACGACATCATGCATCAACTTACATCAACAGGGGAGGCTAGTTATAGAAAGTTAACTGAAGATACAGCAGGCTTTTTAGATTATTTTTACGAAGTCTGTCCGGTGACTGAGATTGGTATGATGAACATTGGTTCCAGACCGTCACATCGAAAAGCAGGAGACCGCTCTAAGTCATCCGTTAGAGCGATTGGTTGGGTTTTCTCTTGGGCACAGTCACGCCACACGCTACCTGCTTGGTATGGCATAGGCACTGCCATTGAATCTTGGCATCAAAATGATCCAGAAAAAATGGCCGTTTTAAGAGATATGGTAAAGAAATGGCCTTTTTTCCGAGCACTATTAAGTAATACTCAAATGTCGTTAGCTAAAGCCGAGATGAATATTGCCAGACGCTACGCTGCCTTGTGTGAAAATGCTTTTCAAGGCCAACAGGTCTTTGAGGTTATTTCAGCTGAATATAATCGAACGGTGAAGCAAGTATTGATGGTCGTGGAATCTGACAAATTATTATCGGAAATACCAGAGTTACGTTCATCACTCAGACGCCGTGAGCCCTATTTGGATCCGATTAATTACATACAAATTCTTTTATTACAGCGTTATCGTGACCCACAGCTGACTGAAGAGGAAAAGTCAGTATGGTTAGATCCATTACTACGTACGATTAGTGCAATTTCAGCAGGTATGCGAAATACCGGTTAACTACTGGTATTTCCTTGCAAGGTATTCACCGTCATCTGTGTGGCTAACATGATGAGTAACACGGCGGCACCAAATACGTAGAGTCCGGGGTGAATCGTGATACTAGCGATTGCCCCCATTTTTACGGTGACTATTAACATAGCCACAACCATCACATCCAACATGGCCCAGCGACCATAGTCGTGCATCAGGTGTAATAAACGGATTTTCCCTTGTGAAGGGAGGTTATGTGAGTTTAACAGTCTGAATAATAAAACAAGTTTGGCTAATGGTACGACCACACTAAACAACGATATCACCACAAATAAGATGTATTGTTGGGCTTTCCACAACTCAGTAATACCTGAGATTACTGAGAATTCATTACGAATCAATAAAAACTGTGTAATCGTCAACAAGGGTAAAAACAGACCCACAATCAGCAAAATTGAGCTGATGAATAAAATACCTCGCAGCCAGAATAGGCGCTTATCAGGTAGGGCTTTATTCACGATCTTTTTTTGAAATATAACGTGTTTCTGTTTTCTTTTTACTCTTCAGTTTATTGTTTTTACCTTTTGGCGATAGACCTTTCATTTTTAGAACGGGTAATGTTTGACCCATGTGATGTTCGATTCGCTTAAGGTTAGTTTCATCATGCGATTCAACTAGATTCACTGCGATACCTTTCTGACCTGCACGTCCGGTCCTGCCAACACGATGAATATAAAGATCACCACGAAACGGCACATCATAGTTAATCACATGGCTAACATCAGGTAAGTCTAAACCTCTTGCAGCCACATCCGTTGCCACTAAAACCTTGATATTACCTTGTCGAAAGCGACGTGTGCGTTCACGACGATCAGCTTGATTAAAATCCCCATGCACTACTTGTGCGGATATATTTTTTGATTGTAAAAAATCCGCCACTTCTTCAGCACGCTCTTTTTTGTTACAAAAGACGAGGGCACTTTGGCATTGAGGTAGTTCAATAATGGCAGATAAAAGCGCTTGCTTGTGCTCTCTATTATCGGCGAGGTAAACCTGCTGCTCAACTTGAGCGGCATAATGATTAGATGCATCCACATCAATACGTTGCGCATTGGGCAGCAGGGCTTCAGCAAACATTTCAACACCTTCACCAGCTAATGTCGCTGAGAATAAGCAGGTCTGGAAATTGGTTGTAATCGTGGCGAGAAGATTGGCGACGTCGGGACCCTGACCCATATCCAACATCCGATCGGCTTCATCAATCACCACAAACTCGATAAGCGAGAGATCCGCTTGCTCATGTTCGACTAGATTTAATAAACGACCGGGTGTGGCAATAATAATATCGCAGCCTTGGTCCAGTACTTGTAACTGTGCCGTTGGCGCTTGACCACCTGTAATCATTGCAATATCAGGTTTATCTTGTTTACCAAGACTATTGATAACGTGCTGAATCTGAAAGGCAAGTTCACGTGTCGGCGCTAAAATAAGTGCAATGGGTTCATGACTGCGATGTTTTCTGTCCCATAATTTCTGTAACAGTGGCAAGACAAATGCCGCTGTTTTTCCTGTACCTGTGGCAGCACATGCTAGGACATCTTCACCTGCTAAAATGAGTGGAATGGTTTCTCGCTGTATCGGCGTTGGTTCGGTAAAGCCTTGAGACGAAACGGCGCTTAGTAAAGCATCTTCTAACAGTAATTCTTCAAATGACATTAATGACTAATCCGGAAAGCGACAACGGTGTTGTCTAGCATCAAAGGTACGATAACAAGGTTTTTTTCAGGCATCACAGTGTGATCGGCACTGCCTTGATTAAATTCAACTAAGGTCGTACTTTTACCCTCAGCCGTAATCTGTAAAAGTCGGCCATTATACCAATCTGTAACTAAGTAATTACCCAAGCCATCAGCCTCAATACCATCTAAATTACCCACGGGTTTTCCATCACCTAAATCTTGTAATTGTTTGGTGACCAGATCAATGGCAAGAAGATGCCCAGGGACGTCGGTAGCAAAACCATCGGTCATTTTCCCCCAACTGGCGACAACCAACTTTCCGTGCTCAACGAGTAAGCCATTGGGACTATTGAGCATATCGTCGTCGACCCACACTGTCAGTTCATCGTTGGCTAATCGATAAATGCGGTTAGTCAGCATATCACTGACATACACATTACCTTGGTGATCCACCGCTACATCATTTAAAAATTTAGCATTTTCGGCAGCATAACGTTTGATGATTCGCTCCTGCTCGATATCGATAACAACAAGCTGGTCAATATCAGATACATATAACAAATTACCTTTCAGCGCTAAGCCTTTTGGTGCATCTAATCCAACTAGCCACTTACTTTTTGCCATTACACCTTCTGGAGACATCTGACTGATAAATCCATTGCCGTCAGCGGCCAGAGGCTCCCCATTTACATTTGAAACAAATAAATGTTTGGTAACAGGATCATATATGACGGATTCTGGGTTTTTAAATTCAGCAGAGCTGCTCCAAGCCGGTGAAAGCTTTGTATCGGCATAGGCGTTTGCTGATAGAAAAAAAAGAAATAAATAATGTGATAGTTTTTTCATCTCTCACTCCGAATTAATAATTAAGGTCATAATAACAGTCGTTGCACTTCATGGTTTAAGCGTTTAAGACCAATAAGCTGCCTGCAACCATGACTAAGCAAGCGGATAAACGGCGAAATAGATTTTTTTCATTGAACAGCTGATGGCCTAAAACCACTTGCAGCAACATGCTGAGCTGAAACAGCGCTAGCGAATAGACAATCAAAAATTCGGACAATACCAACATTGTTGTGTACTGCATCATAAAAATAAGACACGCCAAAAAAATGATGGGCGCGAGGCTAGATTTGATTTCATTCAAATCTTTAGCGAAGTGATGATGAACAAAACGCCATTGAATAAGCGTAGCTAGAGGCAGTCCAAACAAACACCAAAATACGGTTGTGGGTAAAACGCCACCACTAACGACGGCCGATTTGAGCGGTAAAGTACCTATTGAGAATAATAAAATAGATAAAAAGCGATACTGCACGCCTTTATCTAGAAATAAAGGCAGAAATGAACCTTGAGTGGATTTCGCAGGAAATAAAAAATAACTACCAATGACGATGGTAGCCACACCAATAAATCCTTGCTTACTCGGTATCTCACCGATAAAAATCATGGCCAAAAACATGGATATCACGACTTTGTAGGCGTTGAGGGGGCCAAATACAGATAAATCTGTTTTTGATAAAGACATCACTAGGAATAATGTGCCTGCCATATCTAGCAGGGCAGCAAAAAAGATATTCAGCCAAAATTCTGTTGGAAGATTGAATGACTCAAATGTCAACAAGAACGGAATGCTTATGATGCTTAAAACAACATAAGAAGCAAACACAATGAATAAGGGATGGAGACCTTGTTGAGCTAACTTTTTTTGAACGACATTAGAAAAGGATGAAGAGAAGATTCTCCCCACTACAATAAGAAACTCCACCTCTATTCTGCTGAGTGAATAAGATGATACTGATGATTTTCATCAAGTTGATAGCCACTGAACACGTCAAAGTTTTTGGCTTGATCTTTATCGAATGTTATAACAGCAAACTCATCTTTTCGAGCGCCCATTTCCATTCCGGGCGTTCCCACAGGCATTCTAGGTACGGCAAGACCAGTAATAGCGGGTTTTTCAAGGAGTAGTCGTTTAATGTCGTCAGCCGGAACATGTCCTTCAATTACATAGCCCTCTACAACAGCCGTATGGCATGAATGAAGTGCATTAGGGACGCCAAGCTGTTCTTTCACTACCTCGACATTATTACTTAGTAAATCTTCGACAGAAAAACCTTGTTGTTTTAGGTGATCAATCCATTTATGACAGCATTGGCAATGAGGATCACGATAGACTTTTATGGTTATGGGGTCATCAAAGGTGACATCTGATTTATCCCATTGAGTGTCGGCGAGCACTTCAGCGCTGAAAAAACAAAAAAGTAACAAAACCAGTTTTAACATTATGACAACTCGACGTAGATTTCAGTATCGGTAGTTTGTGACTCCACATGAGTCAGTGCTTGCATGACGGCTTTTTCATTGTTGGCATCAATCTCGTCAAGAAGAACGGATATGGCACATCCTGCTTTTGAGAGATTTTCAATAACGGTGTTATTTTCTAATGTGGGATTAATCCAAACACTTGCTTGATGCTGCTCAATTTCTTCAGCTGCTTCCAGTAAGCCTTCTTCAGTGAATATTAAAAAAATCATTGAGATACTGTCTCTAAATTCAAATAAGCTCGCTCTGAAATAGCGCTCCAGTCAGCATCTTGCTTTCTGAACTCCTGATAAGCGTCATACACTTTTTTGAATTTTGGACTGGCGGCGGCTTCTTCTTCAAGTGTCTGTTTTGTCATAACACTCAAGGTTTTTATCACATCATCTGGAAAAGGACGAAGATCGACGTCATCTCTTGCTTTCAGCTCTTGCAGGGCTTGTTGGTTTTTCTGTTCCATCTCGGACCACAGCGACATATTCTCAGCTTCAGCAGCGTAAGTGATGATCGCTTGTAAGTCAGCAGGTAGCGTTTCCCACGCTTGTTTGTTGACGCTCAGTTCAAAAACAGTGCCTGGCTCATGCCAGCCTGGGTAATAGTAATA
>DRHY01000082.1 GCA_011052985.1 Methylophaga thalassica | reverse complement strand
GGGCTTAGCATTGGACTGGTCTGGGTTTTACTTGGCTTGACCGGCAGCATTCTCGTTTTTTATTTACAACTCGATCTCTGGCTTAACCCAGAGATCGATACTCAGTCCTCCAGCACAGTTAATGAACAACAAGCAGTGTTGAATGTGTTGCATGAGCATTTTCCTGAACGGCTGGGATCTTGGCGTATTGAACAGCCGCTACATGATGGCTGGCCAATCATGGTTCGCTATTACACGCCAATAGAATCGAAAAACAAACTGTTTGCACCACTGATGGTCACTCTTGATCCAGAGACATTACGCGTCACCAGCGATCGTTTTTGGGGCGAATTTGCCATGACGTGGATTTATAATCTGCATTTCACACTTTTACTGGATAAAACAGGCTTAACTATCATAGGTATATTTGGTTTAGTCAGCCTGATCTCGCTCATTTCCGGCTTGATGATTTGGTGGCCCGGCTGGCGACGACTGGGTAAAGCACTGCGGTTACAATTACGTCAAGGGGTTGCGAAAAAAGTCTTTGATATTCATGCACTTTCTGGCAGCTACGGCTTAGTTGTTTTACTCATGCTAAGCCTCACAGGAGCTGCCCTAGCCTTGCCCGATGAGACGAGAATTTTCATTAAACCGTTTTCCAGTATTTACAAAAGTCCCGATGTTTTTATGCACACCCCTGCTAGCAACAATCAAACAAACCTGTTGGACGCTGATGATGCAGTAAGAATGGCATTAAAACAGTTTCCAGAGGCGGAGTTAAGATGGGTCGAATCACCCGGAAAGTATAAAAATAGCTGGCGAATAATACTTTATCAGCAAGGTGAACCCAGTCGACGTTTTCCACGTACACAGGTTTGGATTAATGCACAGTCGAAGCAAATTATGGCCGTACGTGATGGTCTGAATGAAACCGCTGGTGACACCTTATTAAACTGGCTGCACCCACTGCATAATGGCGAGGTATTTGGACTGCCGGGCCGAATCATTGTCTTTATCACCGGCTTATTACCGCTAATCTTGTTTATTACCGGTGTGATGCGTTGGCAACAAAAACGCCGCGCTAAACAGCGCAGCGCTTTACGTCATCTATCGTGATTCATCATCCCAATCAACCGGTTTATCTTTGAATACCTTTTTACCCGTAAACATCGCCGAAACCAGACCATTACGCTCACGTAGTTCGCTGTAAATAACACCGAGCAAGTGCAAAATAATCGCCGCGACAAGTATCCAGAAAACAATTTCATGCACCTCTTTATAAGGTGAGCGAAGGTCTCGCATTTGCTGATAACTGGCTTCATTCACCCCTTCTTTAGAATAAGGCTTAATCAATGCTTCTGACTCTGGACTATCGGCTATCCAGGCTTTAAAGCTATCACCAAACGGCGGCATATACACATCCGTTCCAGCTAAAACTAATCCTGTCACGGCTTGTGTGCTTAATAATAAAAACAACACCGTCACCATATAACGCGCTAGCGGACTATGGCCTGCAATACCCACTGGCTTACCTTCTTTTAAACCTGCGACATAGGCCGTCTTTTGAGCTTTGAATCGTCGTCCTAGCGGTAAAATGGCCGACCATCGGCTAAAGCGGTTGCCGATAAACGTCCAAAATAAACGAATCGCTAAATTGATAACAAACACATAACCAACATAAACATGCCATGTTTTGAGTAGAATCTTGCCATCCGTGCTCACCCCTAAGGCTTTACTATTCATGATGGCAACGCCTATCGCGATTAAGGCCAACACCGAAAGCACATTAATCCAGTGAAACCAGCGAACCATACGATCCCAAACAGGATATTCTCTTAGTGTGCTATTGCTGCTCATCTACTCTCTCCTTGTCAAACTAAAACCAAGTATCGGTCGTTATTAAAGCAAGCTACTCGCTTTATATTAAAGGGACCTTAATAGTTACACGGAAAAGGGATAAGCGATGGCCTCATGGAATTGATAATCCCTTACTTCAAAGTCATCTAAGGTCACCCAAGTTTCTAAATCGCGTAAAGATTTAATCTCTGGATTGATATGCAGTGACGGTGAAGGAAACGGCTCACGTGTTAATTGCACATCGCGCATTAATGCCAGTTGATCTTCATAAATGTGAGCATTAACGATTTTATGATAGGCCTTACCTGCTTTTAAGCCGGAAATCTGTGCCATGATTTTTAATAGGAAAAACACCTGAACTTGATTGAAGTTCAAGCCTATTGCTTTTATAACCCCTAAAACTTGCACAAACCGTGGAAAAATCTGAGCAATCAACCCAATTACCATAATGTGCATATTTATGATTAAACAGTACGTAAAAATTTTTTATGATCTCTTAAATTTTTTTTAAGGCCCCGTCGACGTTGACGTCTTTATTGCATAATTTTGCGCAAAATTACTTCATACCTTTGACATAATTTTGAATCAACTTTTTCAGGCTTTCTAGCTCATCCCCCTCTAATTTTGTATAAGCACTTAATAAGAGTATTACAGGATGTGTATCCATCTCGTGAGCTAACTTTTCAATCAAGCTTAGAGTTGGGCTTTTCAAGCCCCTCTCCAGGACACTTATATACGGCCTTGTCACAGTACCAGACAATTTCTCCTGAGTTAGACCTCTAGACTCTCTCAGCTCTCTAAGAGCGATCCCAAACGCCTGATTGATGTCCATTGTTAAGCTCCACAAAAGACATCATATAGCCATGTTGTAAACTATAGTTCTACATACTATAGTTTACATTCATTCAATACCGATGGATTTTCAATGGTAAAACAGTTTGAAAATTTCGCAGAAAGCGTGCTTTCGCGGGGCGTAGATGCTGCTCTACCTCGCAACCTCAGAGACTATTGGCTTGGGTATCTACTTGAGCAAGCGAATAAATTAGAGAACAACCAAGATGATGCAGACCTTACATCAATCCTAGGTGCAGTAATTTTGATTCTTCAAGCAAAAACAGGGTTAACAAAAATCAAAATATCTGATGAAGAGCTTCAGAAATACGCTTCTCAATATTGCACTGAACTTCAGTTAGAGGCTGTTCATCGCAATACCGAATTCAGTGTGTCTGCGGCAACTGTAGAGAGTATTTTTTCAGACAGAGATGTGGAAATTACTAAAAAACGATTCCGTTGATGTTATTTTCTTGTCGCTATCATCCACTATTGATGTATCTGGAGATTTTAGTAAAAAAGGACTCATATAGCTTTAACACATCAGTCTTTGTTATATCTGAAATTACAAGCCGTTTGTGCAGTAGCTCATAATCCAGTTCATCCAGCTCTTTGTCATATGCCTTATAGGCGAACTGATCTATCTCATAGATATATCTGTCATGTATATAATTCGCCAGTTCTTCAGGGGAACGATTATATTTACCCGGCCGCATTCTGGCCTCCAATAACATGACATATTTCACTGAGTCGGTGCTGTCAAAGCTGTTCAGGTGAAGAATCAACACAGTTGCCTTGAGCAAACCATCGTAGGTTTCCTCATCAATCAAAAGTTGCTCACTAATCAGCTGTCTGTATTTTTCTCTATGAACTGTAACCACCCGATATTTACTACTTTCTTCAAGCCAAGCTACATGCTTATTAGCATGCTGAATTTTTTCTTTTAATTCCTTTAAAACCTTAGATGCCTCTCTAATGAGGTTTTGCTCATCACTGTTCAATAGATCAAAAGCAGGTCCCTGAACCACATCACATTGAATAGAGTTCGCGACGCGAGATATTTTCGTCTGAAAATTTTTACGGTCATGTGGCCGCTCTCTGAACCATTTATTGTTTTCAACAAATTCCTTGTACGATTGTTTTTTCATTTATCTTACTCTCAGACTAGTATTGACTTCGGGGGAATCAATCTTGGAAAGATCTCATATGTTTTTGGCATCTCGTCATCATTACCGGTCCTGCTTTCATAAGTCCGCCCGCAGCCCCACATATCTCGCAGATACCATATGAAGATTGCTCTGCCATAGCTATTAAATCGTTGACTTCTTCACTCGAGTTTTGAACGTAAAAACGTAACCCTCCAAATTTTTCTTTAACCTGAATTACGATAGGTAACTCTTCTTCATCTATTCCCTGACGCTGTTTTTCTCTGGCTAACTTTTCAACGGCTTCAGATAGCATGAAAATCATTTCAAACCAACCTGAACTGCATTCAAACCCAAAGCACATTAAGTTTTTTTTCGGACCATCATTAACACCGCGATAAATAATCGGGCACCTCTGATAAATCTTTTCTGCAAGCTCTTTACGCATTACTTATTCATCCCTCAAATTTAAGATGAACGCTAACTTCATCATAGGTGCTGATCTGCTCAAAATAGCTCAGAGCTAAAGGATGGAGACTGCCAGGTTTATCGCGGAAAAAATATTTAGAACCAGACTCTGTCTTGCCAGTGTTAGTCTCTGGATCATACTCAAGTACTTGAGAGCTGAGCCTGAAGTGGTTGTCCTCATGGCTATATCCGAGAAATTTCTCTATCAATTTGCCTTGATACTCAATAACTAAAATATTCCAGCCACTCATCGTGATAGAACCTGGTGGAAGATTATCAATCATGCGCAACATCCTCTTTTAATCAAAGAGTAATGTTGTTACACATAAATTTATATTTTTCTATGTAATTTCATAACGTTATAAGTTACACAAAACTAAAAAATGTAAACTATTGTTTTCATTGCAAATCCCCGATACAGGTGTTCTTTCATGTTTTTACACTCTGAAAATTTTGCGCACGATTTGTGCAGAGGAGTAGCTTTCCTAATGAGTTGCTACTAAGGTTTTCTTAGAACTGACGTGGGTTATTTCCTACACAGATTCAGGAAGATTAATAGCGATGGGAATTGTAATGAGCCACATGACACTTGCTTTAGACTTGGAGGGTGTATTGATTACCAATGCCATAAGCCAGCTTCCAAGACCTGGCTTAATGTCATTTTTGAATGAGTGTGAAATCCTGTTCGGCCATGAACACATTTGTATTTTTACGACCGTCAATGAAAAAAGGTTCAGGGACATAGCAAGAAAACTGGTCTCAGACGAATTGGCCCCGAAATGGTTTACAGAAATCCGTTACATCGAATGGGTAGGAGAACATAAAGATTTACGCTTCGTCGATGACGACATCGATAATGTCATTATTTTGGATGACTATCCGCCATACATTAAGCAGACGCAAAAACATCGACTTATTCAAGTCAATCAGTATTTAGACCCTTACACTCATGCAATGCCTGATATGAGTGATAGAGAATTTGAGAGACTGATTGAGGAATTAAAAAGGTTTCTTTCAGTTTGAGTAATCGTCGGGTTTATATGCTTCAACTAATTCCTCTGGTGTTTCATAGAATAATTTTTCAGACGCCTCTCCCATTTCCCAATTGAAATACCGGCACCCCAATAGCAACTTTGGTAAGGCCTGACAACAGTAGACATTTTCTTATTATACAAAATGTAACTACAATGCTAGAGGAAGGTACACAGTAAATGTGGTGCGAGCAGTGTTCGACTTGACGGCTATTCGCCCACCATGAGTTTCGATAATAGACTTGGTAATAGCTAACCCTAACCCAGTCCCTTCAGAAATGCGGTTTCTTGAAGGGTCAACCCGATAAAACCTATCGAAAATTTTTGAAAGCTGTTCAGTGGGTATGTATTCCCCCGGATTGATTATTTCAATGTACACATTGTGGTTTTTATGTTGACCTATCTTGACTGTAATCTTCTCTCCACAAGGAGTATGCCTGATGGCATTTGATAGTAGGTTTGATAAGGCTCGTTTAAGAAGTTCTCGATCAGCAGGTATGGCGGGTGCTTCTCCTTCCAAGGTAAGCGTAACCTGGCTCTCTGCAGCTAAGGCATCAAAAAATTCAAACAAGTCTTTTATTTCAGAACTTAAATCAATAAGCGTAGAGGCCGGTTGAATAAGTTTATTATCGCTTTGCGCTAACCAGAGCATGTCACTGACCATTTTAGCTAATCGCTCTTGTTCCTCAAGATTTGAATAAAGCAGTTCTTTGTATTGATCTATCGGGCGCGCTTGCGTGAGCCCTACTTGCGTCTGTGTGATGAGGTTAGTCAATGGTGTTCGCAATTCATGTGCAATGTCGGCAGAGAAGTTTGAGAGTCGTTCAAACCCATCCTCTAAATGCTGCAACATTTGATTAAATGATAGAGCTAATTCTCGTAATTCAATAGGCAATGAGTTTGGAGCTATCCTTTCATCCAGCTGGTTTGTTTGTATATTTCTAATTCGTCTACTGAGTTGGATTAATGGCCGGTGGCCTTGATAAATGCCAAACCACGTCGCAGTCAAAGTCGCTACACTAATGACAAGCATGATTAACCACATTTTTTCTCTAAACTTCTCGATAAAACTTAAGTGAAATGACATATCCATGGCAGCCATAACACGATACGGGATGCCCTCTATAGTGAAGTCGACAACAAGTCCTCGGTAAATCTCACTATCAATTTTCCAACTGACTAGGTTTGATTTATCTATACGATTAGCTGGTTGGGGATGTGTTATTTCCGAAAAAAACTCAGCACCTTTCGAGTGAAAAAGGTGCGTGCCAGGCGGTGTTTCTACTTGAAAATAAACACCGTGATGACCCGATATAGCTTGAGATAAGACGTCGGGTGCCTGACTTAAATTGCCATTAATACTGTCAAGCCTCTGCTCAACAGTTTCTATAATAATTTTGAGTTCATCGTAGTCCTGCTCAATAAAGTGCTGCTCAACGGATTTGATGACAAAGAAACCGCTCAGTAATAAGCAAGCCAGGATAGCAAAGCCAGCGAAACTCATTACGCGTAGTGTTAGAGAAATGGGCATACCTTTTTTTTGTTTATTCACTTTCGTCTTCCAGCTTGTAGCCCATACCTCGAACAGTGTGTATCAGCTTCTGCTCAAATTCATCATCAATTTTTGCGCGCAGTCTTCTCACAGCTACATCTATCACATTTGTATCGCTGTCAAAATTCATATCCCAAACTTCTGAAGCAATGATTGAGCGAGGCAACACTTCACCCTGTCGACGAATAAAAAGCTCCAATAGCAGAAACTCCTTTTGTGACAACGTGATTTTTTTACCTGCACGGGTCACTTTCCTTGAAGGTATATCTAATACGAGATCTGCAACCTTAAGCTCCTCAATAATTGCGGTGCTGTTACCACGTCTTAGGAGGCTTCTTATTCTCGCTAACAGCTCAACAAAGGCGAAAGGTTTCACAAGGTAGTCGTCAGCCCCTAATTCTAAGCCCTTCACCCTGTCAGTAACGCTATCTCTAGCAGTTAGAAATATAACAGGTGTTTGATTTCCAGCCTCGCGAAGTGATTTCAGTATTCTCCAGCCATCAATATCTGGCAGCATGACGTCAAGAATGATGACATCAAATGTTTCCGTCATTGCTTGGTGATAACCATCAAGGCCATTCGACATCCAGGTCACCAAAAATCCCGCCTCGGTCAGGCCTTGTCTGATGAACTCCCCAGCTTTGCGCTCGTCCTCAACAACGAGTAGACGCATTGGACACACTCCATTTCAATCTATTGACTGTTCTAAAACAGCATACTGGCTCAAGACTCAATGCACATTACAATTTTGTCATCAACAGGTCATGTCTACGTCAGACAGGTATCACTAACATTCGAGTAGTAACATGGAGGCCTCAATCTAGGTTGAGGTAGAAACATACTGAAAAACTTATCTGAACGAGGAATGAGCCGGTGATAAACAAAGCAACGCCCATCTGCATGGCCTTATTATTTCTATCATTCAATAGTCTTGCCCATGAACAAGAGAAGCATAATGCCCCGTCATCTCAATCCAGTTGTGATGCGATGTTAGATAGGAATCATACAGACATGGATATGGATGATCCTGTCGCCTTGGCCATGCTGAAAAAATGTCAGTCTTTGCCAAAAGAAAACGCTGATAAAAAGCCGGGACTTGATCCTCACCAAGAAAATAAAGCCGAGGCAAAGCAACACTAAACGCCGTTTTAACTGTATATAACTTTTTGGAGATAGCCACTATGGCGAAGACTCTACCGTCAAGTCGTCGTAAATTTATAAAATCAGCCTTAGGGCTGAGCTCTGCACTAGTGTTGGCAAGATTAGCACCTGTATGGGCCTCACCATTAGGGCGTAGCTATGGTGAGCTTATACATAGTGACGGCCCCATCGATTTATTGATTGAACAGTCACCGATGAATGTGGCGGGTAAGTCTGCTTTCCCCATCACGCTTAATGGCTCAATGCCAGGTCCACTTATCCGACTTCGAGAGGGGCAGCGTGCACAACTCAATGTCACGAATGCACTGAAAACGGATACTTCGATTCATTGGCACGGGATCATTCTCCCTGAAAATATGGACGGTGTGCCAGGTGTAAGTTTTCCGGGCATTAAGCCCGGAGAAACCTTTCATTACGAGTTTGATGTCACCCAAAATGGGACTTATTGGTATCACAGCCACTCAGGCTTACAAGAACAAGTTGGTCACCTTGGTCCACTTGTTATCGAGCCCGCTGATGGTGATATAGGCGCCGATCGTGAACATGTGATTTTACTGAGTGACTGGACGTTTGAAGATCCTCACGCGGTATACCGCAATTTAAAAGTTGCAGAAGGCTATTACAACTATCAACAGCGGACCCTTTCAGATACGTTCGATGATATTAAAAAACAGGGTTTAGCTGATACCTGGAAGCAACGCTCGATGTGGAACAGAATGCGAATGAGTTCGCGAGATATTCTGGATGTCACTGGCTCGTTCTATACCTATCTAATGAATGGCAGAGACAGTGAAACCAATTGGACAGCACTTTACCGGCCCGGGGAAAAGATCCGTTTAAGAATCATAAATGGATCTGCCATGAGCTTTTTCGACTTCAGAATCCCTGGACTTGAAATGGTCGTGGTAGCGGCTGATGGACAACCAGTGAAACCAGTCACTGTTGATGAGTTCCGGATTGGCGTTGCCGAAACCTACGATGTCATCGTTCAACCTAAAGACAGTCAACCCTATACCTTTTTTGCTGAGAGTATCGACCGTAGTGGTTATGTTCGAGGCACACTCGCCACAGAAATGGGACAGCAAGCTGCCGTTCCTGAATTAAGGCCAACACCGGAGCGAGGCATGGATGCCATGGGAATGGGTATGGACCATGATATGGGGAGTATGGGATCGACAAATATGGATAGCATGGCGATGAGCCATAAAGGCCATGAGATGGCGTCTGGTTCTATGGACGGTATGCAGCACCAAGAACACGCTATCAGTGCAACCCGGCCCATTGCCCCGGTGATAGACATTAAACACACAAAAGCAGGCCATGGTCCTGGTGCAGCCATGCTGGCAGAAAACCCCACAAGCCGCCTAAACGAGCCGGGAATTGGTCTTGAAAATGTGAATCATCGTGTTTTGGTCTACGGGGATTTGATTGGTGCTCACCCATGGCCTGATGAAAGAGAGCCAGAACGCCAAATAGAACTACACCTTACCGGCAATATGGAAAGGTATATGTGGTCCTTTGATGGTGTGAAGTTCAGTGAAGTCGATGGCCCTGTTGAATTTCATCATGGTGAACGACTCAGGCTAGTTTTAGTTAACGATACGATGATGGATCACCCTATTCACTTACATGGTATGTGGATGGAGCTTGAAAATGGGCAATATCCTCGGCCACGGAAACATACGATTAGTCTCAAGCCAAGCGAAGTAGTCTCTTTACAGATAAGTGCTGATGCCCCGGGAAGCTGGGCATTTCATTGTCACCTGCTTTACCACATGAAAGCCGGTATGTTCCGTGTTGTATCAGTTGTTTGAATAGGTGTTTAAATGAAACGAGTAAAAACACTCACCGGATTATTATTACTGGGCTTTGCCTCTGTAGTTTCTGCTCAACATGCTGAGGATGATTGGCCCGAGCCGATGAAAACATCGCTGACAGGGCAGCTCATGATCGATAGATTGGAAATCAGTCAAACTGACAATGGCGACAATGTTGTCACCTGGGATGCCATCGGCTGGTATGGGGGGGATGAAAAACGCCTCTATATCAAAACCGAAGGAGAAAACCAGTTAAATGATGGTGAGCCTAGTGAGCTAGAAAGTGCTGAAGTGCTCGCCAGTCATTTGATAGCCCCTTTCTGGGAATTTCAAGCAGGGCTTGGTCTTCGGGGATCTCTAGACTCGGATGTGAACCGTGAGCATTACGCTGTATTTAGTTTATTCGGTTTAGCCCCCTATCGCTTTGAAATAGATCAGTCCTTAACGGTTAATGAAGATGGCGATATAGCAGCGAGCTTGGAGGCTGAATATGATTTACGCCTCACTCAGGTTTCCTATCTGCAGCCCAGGTTGGAAGTTGCAGCCGCTTTGACAGATGCACTCGACTATGACCGGCCACGAGGGTTCAATAGTATGACGTTGGGGCTTCGTTACCGTTATGAACTCAGCCGCGAATTTGCTCCCTATATAGGAGCCTATTGGCGGCAGTCTTTTGCAAAGACGGCGGATTTAGAAGCGGCACGAGGTAAAGACGATTCTGAATTTGGCATGGTGATTGGGGTACGTATGTGGTTTTAAATCGTGGCTCACGAGTTACGTTGAAGATTGAAAAGGAGTAGTTGATGCAAGAGCAGCAAGAAGATCATACAACGCATTATCAAAAGAACAGTCTTTCACTACTAGGCACAATAGCATTAGGAACCGGCGTTATGATTGGTGCCGGTATTTTCTCTTTAACGGGACAAATGGCAGAACTCGTCGGGTCTGCTTTTCCGTTCGCATTTTTGGCGGCGGCCATTGTAGTCAGTTTCAGTGCTTACTCTTACATTAAAGTCTCCAATAAATATCCCTCGGCTGGGGGGATCGGCATGTATCTTCATAAAATGTATGGTCACTCATTATCGACCGCATTTCATGCTTTGTTGATGTATGTTTCCATGGTCATTGCTCAAAGCTTTCTGGCAAGAACTTTCGGCAGTTATACAATGCAGTTATTTGATGTTGAGCAAACAGCATTCTGGGTGCCAACTTTGGGAGCCTTCCTGATAGCTGGCATATTTGCGGTCAACCTGACCAGCAACCGTTATATACAAGGTACAGCCTATTTTCTAGGCTTAGTCAAGATAGCTGGCATCCTGGTGTTTGGTGTATTAGGCATTTATTTGATGGTGAGCTCAGGTCAGACACTGGAATCTGAAATCAGTCTTGTTGCAGCAGAAAACGACTGGACCGCTTTTATTGCTGCAACCGCTCTAGGTGTATTGGCATTCAAGGGTTTTACTACTATTACCAATAGTGGCTCAGAGGTGATCAACCCTCGATTGAATATAAGCCGAGCCATCATTATTTCAATTGCGTCCTGTATCGTCATCTATGCACTCGTTGGCTGGTCTGTGGCCGGAAACCTCTCTATTAGTGAAATTATCGAGGCAAGAGACTATTCTCTCGCTGCGGCAGCCAGACCGGCAGCCGGCAATGTTGGTGTCTGGTTTACAGTAATAATCGCTATTGTCGCCACAGCAGGTGGTTTAATGGCGAGTGTGTTTGCAGTGTCTCGTATGCTGGCAATGTTGACTGAAATGAGATTAGTGCCTCATAGCCATTTTGGTATGCCAGGCAGTATCCAAAAACATACGCTTGTCTATACCGTTTTACTGGGGCTAGTCTTGACAGTGTTCTTTGACCTGAGCCGTATTGCCTCGCTTGGCATTATCTTTTATCTCGTTATGGATACCGCCATTCATTGGGGCGTCTTAAAACATTTACGCAATGATATTCAGGCGAATCCAGTTATCCCTTCTCTCGCTATCTGTCTGAATATGCTGTTGCTTGCTGGGTTTGGAGCAAGTAAATGGCAGAGCGACCCGTTAGTAATATGGGTTGCTCTTGCAGTGATGGCAGTGATCTGGCTTGTGGAGTATTTTTTCCTAAAAAAAGTTGAGCAGACAGAAGCTACTCATAGTCATCACTAACTACTTTAACTTGCAGGTAATATGAAATCATATATAAAAAATCTGACATTGTTGCTCATAGCAGTAGGTATCGCTTTTATGGTGTTTATCTATTCTGGCTGGTACGACATAGGCGCCGATACACGACATAACAAACTGACCTATTGGGCATTAGAAACATTAAGAGATAACTCTGTCGCTCGTGCTGCTTCTGAAATACAGATACCAGCAGATTTAGACTCATCAGCACGCTTACTACGTGGCGGCCCCGATTACAACGAGATGTGTGTGTCCTGTCATTTGGCACCAGGTAAATCCAGCACGGATTTCACTAAAGGTCTGTATCCTTCACCGCCCAATCTAACCGAAATACCTGAAGGAACATTGACCGAAGCACAACATGACCAGCGTCGTTTCTGGATAATCAAACATGGTATCAAAGCTTCAGGCATGCCCTCATGGGCTCCCGGTCATGATGATCAAAGGATTTGGGATATGGTTGCTTTTTTAAAACAACTCCCCGAGCTTTCACCTGAGCAGTACCAAATCTTAACCTCAAGGGGTGAGGGGAAAAGAGGTCATGCGCATTAATTTCAGTTTGGAAAGTATTAATCATACTCACTTAATGGAGTAGCTAGCTCGACATTGTGATTTCCCTTAACGGATAAAGAGGCCCGTCCTTGAAACAAAGTGATAATTATTCACAACAGTCGAAAATAGAAAGGCTCAATCAGCACTGTGTTTGTGTGACACTCGATTGGCCGACAGTCAAGCTTCAACTTCTTCAGTTGTTAGGTGATGATGCTGACAATGCCTTGTCCGACTCTATCATGCGACAATTCTTCTCAAATGTCGCTGTATTTGTTCCCGACTCTGACCTGAACCAGATGCTGGCAATTGTTCAAGCCATTGAGTCCACAGCAGCACTGCCTGACTATCAGCGACAAGTCCTATCATGGGCGCCAGCGAGTGCGAAATACAATCCAGGACAAGCTGGTGCTTTCATGGGCTTTGATTTTCACCTCAGCAAGGACGGTCCGCGTATTATAGAAATTAATACTAATGCAGGTGGCGCTTTCCTAAATTCAATCTTGGCACGTGCTCAGTCAAAATGCTGTGGTGGCCAAGTACACGGGGCTTGGACTGAAAATTTCGATGAAGCAGTAATAGCCCAGTTCATAAGCGAATGGCGTGTCCAACGTGGGAGCGGACAACCGGAAATAATAGCCATCATCGACGATGTCCCCACAGAACAACACCTGTATCCCGAGTTCATACTGGCGCAACAGCTCTTAAGTACGTATGGCATTAATACCGTTATCCTTTCCCCATCTGATCTCAGATATGAAGCGGGGGGCTTGTATACTGGTAATCAACGAATTGACATGGTTTATAACCGTTTGGTCGACTTCGGGCTAGAGACTCCTGAACATGATGCTCTGCGCTCAGCCTGGTTAGAGGGAGGGGTGGTGATCACTCCAAACCCGCATACGCACGCTATGTTCGCAGATAAGCGTAATCTGGCGGTGATGTCAGATCAGCAGCTTCTGATGGATTGGGGCTTAAGCCCTGGACATGCTGAATTACTTCAAAATGGTATTCCACACACAGTGAGGGTGACAGCATGCGATGAGGAGTCGCTCTGGCAGCATCGTCGACAGTGGTTTTTTAAACCGGTAGCAGGCCATGGCAGCAAAGGCGTCTACCGAGGAAGCAAACTCACCAAAAGCACATTTGCCCGAATTCTTGAAGGTGATTATGTTGCTCAAGCTTTTGTACCGCCTTCAGAGCGCATGGTTATGGTTGACGGTGAGCGAAAAATGCTAAAAGTCGACGTACGTTTATATACCTATGGAGGATCTCTAATCTTAGCGGCGGCAAGACTCTATCAAGGTCAAACCACTAACTTACGAACCCCAGGTGGTGGGTTCGCGCCCATACTCACACAAAACAATTAACCTTAAAATGATTGTCACCAAATTTGGACGAAGCCTAAATTTTCTTGATGCTATACGAGCCTTAATGCTAAATAACGCTGTCCATGCTTCATGCCTCATTTTCTGATATAAACAATCCGCACCCCATAGTTTACGAGGATATTTGCAGCCTTTCAGACTAGCCCCTCTGTTTTATCGGTTAGCACGTACTGAAAATCATACATCATGGGGGGAATGGATCATCGTCACATCAATCCATTACCTGCATCCTATCTGTAATCAAACGGTTAACGTCATGTCATTGAATACTCATTTAAAGCTCGTCAGCCCTGCTGCAATCATCGTGATGATGATGTGGGCATTGTGCTACCCACTTATTAAGCTCAGCCTGCCTTTTGCTCCCGTTATGTTGACAGCTTTTTTACGTGCCATACTTGCTGGCTGTGTGATCGTACTTATTGCTCACCTTACGAACCGCGCTTTTCCTAAGGGTTGTCGACTCTGGGCCTATATAACAACAATAGGCCTCACCGCGACAAGTCTGGGTTTATGGGGCATGTTTTATGCCGGCAGTTTGATTGATCCCGGGCTTGCAACTGTCATCACTAATACGCAACCATTGATTGCCGGTATTTTAGGCTGGTTTTTCCTGAAGGAACGAATGACCACAGTACCATTCATTGGTACTGTTATCGGATTTATAGGAATAGTCATCATTTCTTTGAACAGTTCAGCCCAGAGTGAGAAGCAAATTCTATTGGGAATAGTCTTCGTGCTAGTGGCTTCGTTTGGCGTTGCTATTAGCAATGTGTTGCTCAAGAAAATTGCAGGTCAAGTCGACGTACTTTTTGCAATGGGCTTCCAGTTACTCATTGGAGCACTACCGCTTGGTGTTTTGGCTTATTACACTACTAGCCTAGACAGCATAAACTGGAAAACGGATTACACCTTAATTCTCCTTGCATTGGCATTATTTGGAACCGCACTGCCATTTATTTTGTGGTTCTGGTTAATGCAACAGGCACCACTTTTCAAGCTAAACGTATATAACTTCCTAACCCCTCTATTTGGTATATACCTAGGTCATACTTACTTTTCAGAGTCATTAACCATTATTCAGTGGCTTGGAGCAACATTAATTATTATTGCAATTTTCTTGGTCACAGTGATAAGTGGAAAGACAAAACCTGATCATTAACATAGGTTCAGGTTTTATAGTTGATAAAGACAATAATCGAGCCTGTTAATCCAATGTTTATATGCTGGCATTTCAATTTTCATTCGTTTTACATAGCCCACAAAAATTCAGCCTGTTCATTGCCAATAAAGAAAATGATGCAGACCAAGCAATCAAAAGTAAGCCATTAATCGCTTCCAGGCCATAAAGGATCTTCAATGGTTGAGGTAAAGAGAGTTCACCTGCACCGAGAGAGCTATAGGCTACGAATGAGAAATGCAGAGAATCAAGCCACTGTTGAAAATTCCCTTTCATCGCATCTATACCAAGCAAATAATCAGAAAAATAGTAAACCATAGTGTAAACAAGTATCTCCACAATATGAGCAGCGAATAGTCCACTAATAATGAACACCAACTTAACTGATTGAGACCATTTAGTCTCAAAAACCAGTGCCATACGACTAAGGAACAGGTAATGAACGATAACCGTGAATACGAATAGAAAAGGGAACATAATTAGTATAATCATCTCATCCTTTATTTCTCATTGATTAAACGTTTCAGCCTAGTAGTGCTTTTGAATATTATTTAATTACTTTCATCCGCGTCCCCTTATGTCATCATCTGCTTGGTTTAATTTATAATCCCAAATGTTTGATATTTGGACAATCGTCTTCAGGCTCTTCAGGAAGAGCGATAGATGAGTCGCAACCATTCATGATTATTCTCCACCGATTACCACCTTAATAATATTTCAGGCTTTCATGCATGTGGCAGAAAAGAGCGTATATCATTTCTCCGAATACCTCTTACAACACTAAGGGTGCTTACGAGTAAAAGTTGCTTCATCACATATCTTCTAAACGGTTGGCTGACTGCACCATCTGCATTATTTCATGCTCTTCAAAGGATTTGAGTGTTTCCATTAGCTCTTCCGCCGAGGGTATATCCGCTCGCTCATGTAGATAACGATACAGGTCAATGACCTGCTTATGCTGTTCAATAACTACCTGCATGATTTCTCTAGTCGACAACTGAGAAAATGGTGCATCACAATCATGATGTTGAACAATTGGATGTTTATTCAAATACTCATAACACCAGGTATTTAACGCGTGTTCATTACCTGTGACTTCAAACTGGTGAACAACATGTCCAAGCTTTTCTTCATGTTCTGATAAATACTTGAGAAGCATTTGTGCTCGAGCATTCTCATTCTTGTCGGCACAATGTTTCAAACACTCAGTAAGGTGTTGATGGAACTCGTTTGTCCAATGAAGGACATCTCTTAACGTTTCAACCTGCATAATAGTCTCCTGTCTTTTTGTTTGGTTTTGTTATTGGCTAAGCTTATTACTCATACTTGTAAAATACTTCCATATTCAGCCACATTGACTGGAAATGGGGTGTTTTCTTGAAGATGAACACGAAAACCTTCAAGCGCTTCGGCATCACCATGAACCAAATGAATCTGAGTTGAAGTCTTTAAGTCTGAGTCCTTTAACCACTGCGACAGCTTCAGATAATCACTATGCCCCGACAAACCGGATAGGGTCTCAATTTTGGCGCGTACAGGTATCCAGTCACCATGAATTTTTATGGCATTAACCCCTTCGAGCATCTTTGCGCCACGGGTTCCGCCGGCTTGATAGCCAGTGAAAAGTACCGTGGTCTTACTATTACCTAACAACCTTTTGAAATGGTGCAGAATACGTCCACCCGTAGCCATACCACTACCCGCTATGATGATATGAGGGTATGTTTGTCCGGCAAGGGCCTTGGATTCTTCAACTGTCCTAGTATAAGTTACTTCATTGCACATACGATCACACTGCTCGGCATTGAGCCGATGCTGGTCACTAAACTCGCAAAAAACGTCCGAGACTTTGATCGCCATCGGACTATCGAGATAAATGGGCATTTTAGGCACCCTTCCTTCAGCCATCGCTTTGACAAGTAAATGCTGCAATGCCTGGGCACGGCCGACTGAAAAGGCCGGGATTAATAGCGCCCCACCATTTTTAGCCACTTTGCAGACTACATCTGCTAACTGTTTGGCTGGATCGATAGTGTCATGTTGGCGGTTACCATAAGTTGATTCCATCAACAAATGATCAAGTTCTGGTAGGGGCCGAGGCGCATTCATCAGCACATCATCGAACCTGCCTACATCGCCAGAAAAACCTATTCGTTTATTTTCTGCCTCCAATATGATGCTCGAGGCCCCTAAGATGTGCCCGGCCGGTTGCAGATAGAAGCGAATATCCCCAATTTCAACGGGCTCATCAAAATCGATGGCATGGAACAGTTCCATACTGTTTTCAGCTGTCCGCCTGTCATAGAGTGGTTCCGGGTGAGCATGCTTGCCTAATTTGTGCTTACTGTAATACCTGGCATCTTCTTCCTGTATATGGCCACTGTCAGTCAGTAAGATCTGACAAAGTTTTCTGGTCGCATGATGCGTATACACCGGACCACGGAAGCCGCGTTTGTAAAGTACTGGAATATAGCCGGAGTGATCTAAATGCGCATGCGTCAATATAACTGCATCCAGCTTGTCAACATCAACAGGAAATGGTTGCCAATTCCGTTCTCGCAGCCATTTGTATCCTTGAAACAGGCCACAGTCGATTAATATGCGACTATGATCGGTTTCCACGAGGAACTTGGAGCCAGTCACAGTCTCGGCCCCACCAAGAAAGGTCACTTTCATCACTGTTTCCCTTTATTAACTTCTCTTAACATGATATTCACTGGCGTAATCAACAGCGACGTTATATCAATCGCATTCGATTGGTGGGCAATTGTGTTTGTGGTCACCAGCGATTCCAAGCCCGTTGACAATAAATCCGCGTCAACACCATCAGCGAAAATCCCATGAACCGCTGCACAGTGTATATGTGTGATACTTTTTTCTTTTAACGCTTTAATACATTCCAAAATAGTGTGCCCGCTGGAGATAACATCATCGATAATTACCGCCGCAAGTGAATGGTACACATCCAGCTCAGGTAGTGTGATTTGAACGTCACGGTCACCAAAACGCTGTTTTTCTCCAATCACAAACGGATGGCCACTTTGATGTGCAATGTCAGACACCCACTGCTCGCTTTCAGCATCGGGCCCAATCAGCAACACATCCGATTTGGTTTTTAACCATTGAGATAAAGCAGGGGCTCCCTGAACCACTTTGGATGGCACGCTGTATATTTCATTGAGGGAATGATAACGGTGCAGATGCGGGTCAACCGTTACCAACCAATCTATATGTTGAGACAGATCCCGAGCAAAGATTTTTGACGTTATCGCCTCACCCTCTACAAAACGGCGATCCTGGCGCATATAGCTCAAGTAGGGGGCTACCAAACCAACACTGGAAGCTCCCAGTTCTCGCAAGGTGCTCAAGAGAAAGATCAAAGGTAAATATTTAGTATTCGGGTGAGAAAGGTCCGCGACAACGATGCATGATCGCCCAGTTATCGGTGTAATAATACGAAGATAGGATTCGCCGTCGGGAAATTGTCGTATATCCAATTTACCGCACTCTGCCTGTAATTGCTCGGTAAGCGATGTTTGCAATGGATGCCATTCAAGGGCGAACACAAGGGGCTTGCCCTGCCCTTGAGTATTCTCTGAATGAATCTTCCGAATTGAATTTATGGGCCGTGAGCGTTGCATAATTGTCCCGTCATTGCTGATTGAACATAAAGAGCGTGACCTGCTCGCGATAATATGCCAGGGCATAATCACGCTCCCCTTCACTGTCACTGAACAATGTGAATAGGGGTGCGCCTTCGGTTAGCACATCGCCAACTTTGACATGCAATCGCAAGCCAGCAGCAAGTGAAGCCGGAGCACCTGCCAGTTTTGCCAGGCGCGCCAACTTACGGTTGTCTATGCTCGTGAGCCTGCAGGTACCAGGTACGACTTCAGTATGCTGATACCGGGCCTCGGGCAGCGGTTTGATACCTCCCTGTGCCTTGACGATATGCTGGAACTGTTGCCAGGCTTTTCCTTCATCCAGAATCGCTGTAGCTCTCTCGATGCCTTGCTCATAACTTTCCTGAAAAGACAGCGAGAACAAGTGTGCAGCCAAAAATAATGCACGCTCGCGCAGATCTTGCGGCGCGTTAGCGTCACCCTGCAACACCGATAACACATCCCTCGCCTCTTGCACCGGGCCGATGCCCAGCCCAACCGGTTGACTACCATCGGTGATAAGACAGCGAATATGAATACCGCAGGCTGCGCCCACATGGGTGAAAAGAGAGGCCAGTCGTTCGGCCTCTTTACTTGAGCGCACTTTAGCGGTAGGACCAACAGGAATATCAATCACCGCGTGGGTAGAGCCTGCGGCGATTTTTTTCGACAGCACGGACGCTATCAACTGCCCTTCGCCATCCAGATCAAGTGCGCGTTCAATTCGAATCAACATATCATCTGCAGGGCTAAGGTTCATCGCTCCGCCCCAGGCCAAACAAGCGTTGGTCTTTTCCACCACGCGCCGAATATCAGCAAGATCGAGATTGACTGTCGTCAGTGCTTCCATGGTGTCTGCCGTGCCGGCAGGAGAGGTGATCGCCCGTGACGATGTTTTGGGAATGACCAAGCCTGCTGCACTGATAATGGACACGACCAACGGTGTAGTGCGATTACCCGGTAATCCGCCGATACAATGCTTGTCGAGAATCATTACCTGGCCAGGCCAACTTAATCGCTGGCCGCAGGCTACCATGGCTTGTGTGAGGCCGATGATCTCGTCTACATCTAAACGTCCTCCCGCACAAACACTGAGAAAACTGGCGATTTCAATATCCGAATAACGGTGCGTACTGATGTCTTTGATGATGACTGCAATCTCAATGTCACTGAGCTTGTTGCCAAATACTTTTTTTCGAACACTGCTAAGTGAGGTAACAACGGGAGCATGGCTAACAGTGAGCTTCTGGCCCTCAATAGCGCCAAGGCGATGCATGGCTATTTTGGATAACCCGGCTGTATCCGGCGCCAATAGCTGTCCCTCTACTACGTTCAAGGTTGCAATTACGCAGTTTTCACCATAACGGAGTGTGACTCTGTTATTTGCGGTGAACCCCTCCGAGCGACAGATATGACAATCGCTACGCATATACACCACAGGCTCTTGATGGGTGTCTATGCCCATATCAACAATAGATAATTGGTGTGATGTAGTCATGGATAAAGATTTGTTCAAAACTCGTTAACTAATAACCTGGAAATAATGAGGAGAGGCACCCTGATAGAACACTTGAAGGGCATTCGTTTATCTCTTTGCCAAGGTGGCGAAAAGCTTGATGTGACATTCCTGACTACCTATTTTTGTTACCCGAAAGTACCTTATTGCAGCAATGAGGCTCATGTTTGGCGTTATTTTTTATGTTTTCGTCAGTTTGTCGTTGCCAGCCCAGCTTAGTTTGACTCCACCAACTGTCCTTAATTGATGCGCCATGTTTTTCAACAATTGCAATCAATTCATCGATACTATGGTGAGATGCCTCGTATGAAATTTTTATCGTTTGTTTCTCGGCAGTTAGCCAGACACGGTCAACCCATGATAGTGCGTCAATCTCAGTGAGCAACTTCTTACTATTGGACTGCTCAAGCCCGACAAGTCCTAACTGATGTTTTGTCAAAAATCCGGGATTAATACCCAACCTGTGCTCAGTCATTTCATCATCTCCACTTCCACATTAGGCTATGTTGTTGACGTTTCCTCACCAATTTAGAGTTTAGGAATCCATGCTGGAGTCGTCTGCATATAACGTCTGTACTCATCTCCAAACTCATCAAGCGCCATGCGCTCTTCTCGTTTGGCTAACCGGATATAGACAAAGACCAGAATTGGAAACATTACCAAGGTGGGGATAGTTGGCCATTGCAACAGAAAACCAAACATAATCATGATAAATGCGATGTATTGTGGGTGACGAAGCCGTGCATACCACCCTGTTGTTGCTAACTGCCTGTTTTGTTGGGCACGGTGCAATACGCTCCAGGCCGAAGCCAGTAAAAAGAAACCAAGAATAATGACAACATTGCTTGCAATATGCAGCGGGTCAAAATGCGGGTTACCTTCAAAACCCAGTATCGTATGCAATAAATGTCCATTTTCATGCGCCATAAAATTGATATTGGGATATTGCTCCGCCAACCAACCAGATAAAAAATAGATGGTTAGAGGAAAACCATACATTTCTGTAAACAACGCAATAATGAATGCAGAAAAGGCACCTAGACTACGCCAGTCTGTTTTTGTCTGAGGCTTGGTAAAGCTGAAAGCAAAAAAGATAAATATCGCTGAATTAATCAATACCAGCGTCCAGAGACCATAAGCTGATTCACCATGCATGCTATTTCTCCTATAATGTTGTCTTATCCTGAGCCTTAATGATGATGGTGCTCATGTTCCCGAGGGTCACCCTCGACCTCTCGTTGATTCGAATTCTGTTCACTTCCGTGTTGGCCATGGCCAGCATGTCCTCCATGACTACCATGCATAAACAGATGCAACAAAGGGCAAGCCAATAGGATCAAGTAAGGCAAAAACTGCCAGACATGCTGGCGATGTTCCATCAAAAGAAAGTAACTAACGACACCTATCAAAACCAGTGCAGCGAAACCAGCAGGGGTTTTCCAAAATGATGGCTTTTGTGTGTCCATAATGCACCTCACGTGTGAGTAAAAATTAGCGTTTGTTAAACTCCGCTTATCGTAGCGCTAGGAGTGTTCACCCATTCTTAAAAAACATCCAACCTGAATCCACTGAGACAAGCTGATTCAGATCCGTGCCCGGCGCAGCCTCAGAGAATTGAGAACAACAGAGAGCGACGAAGCACTCATGGCAAAAGCAGCAAAAATGGGCCCAATCAATATCCCAAGGAACGGATAGAGAATGCCTGCTGCGATAGGGACCCCTAAAGCGTTGTAAATCAGCGCAAAGAAGAGGTTCTGACGGATATTATGCATGGTTGCATGTGCAAGGCGGCGTGCGCGGACTATCCCGTCCAAGTCACCTTTTACTAGAGTGAATCCTGCACTTTCAATCGCTACATCAGCGCCTGTTCCCATCGCGATCCCAACATCAGCCTGTGCCAGCGCTGGTGCATCGTTAACACCATCGCCCGCCATAGCCACTTTACGTCCCTGTTGCTGTAATTCTCTAATAATACGAGCCTTGTCAGCAGGCAGAACATCAGCACGAATTTCATCGATGCCAAGTCGTGCCGCTACGGCCTGGGCTGTTCGTTCGTTATCACCGGTTGCCATAATGATATGAAGTCCCAGCTCATGTAGTGTCTTTAAAGCAGAGGGTGTGGTCTCCTTGACAGGATCAGCAACGCTGACCAATCCGGCAATCGTGCCATCAAGCACGATAAACATCACTGTTTCACCTTCATCACGGCGCGCATTGGCCTTAGCGGTCAAGTCTCCGCTTTGCAATCCCATATCAGTAATCAGGGCAAGATTACCCAACGCCACCGCTTTACCGCCTACAGTGCCTTTAACACCTTTACCTGTAATTGCCTCGAAGTCTTTAGCATCAGCAAAGGCTACGTTACGCTCCTCAGCACCACGAACGATAGCCTCAGCTAGCGGGTGTTCTGAGCCACGTTCAAGCGAGGCCGCCAATCGGAGAACCTCAGCCTCGTCGTGCCCAGCTTCAGGCAAAACGGCAACCAGCTTCGGTTTACCTACCGTCAACGTCCCGGTCTTATCCACGATCAGCGTATCGACTTTCTCAAAACGCTCCAGAGCTTCAGCGTTTTTAATCAACACACCAGCTTGTGCACCTCGTCCAGTCGCCGTCATGATCGACATTGGAGTAGCCAAGCCCAGAGCACAGGGGCAAGCAATAATCAAAACAGCCACAGCTGATACCAGTGCATACGACAAGGCTGGCGCTGGCCCCCAAATAGACCAGGCAAAAAAAGAGACAATTGCAACACCGATTACAGTAGGCACAAATTTGCCGGCAACCATGTCAGCCCATTTCTGAATGGGTGCTCGTGAGCGCTGTGCCGCTGCCACCATTTCCACGATTTGGGCGAGCATCGTGTCAGAACCGACACGCGTTGCTTCCATAACCAGACTACCTGTTCCATTGATTGTCGCCCCTGTCAGCTTATCTCCCTCAGTCTTTTCCACGGGGACGGGTTCACCTGAAATCATGCTTTCGTCAACTGAAGAGCGTCCATCGACCACTACACCATCAACGGGTACCTTATCGCCGGGTCTTACCCGAAGCCGATCACCAACCTGCACATCTTCAAGCGGAACTTCTTCCTCACTGCCATCCGGACGTATCACTCGGGCTGTCTTTGCGGCAAGATCAAGCAGTGCACGTATGGCCTTACCCGTGCCTTCTCGGGCACGTAGCTCCATAACTTGGCCAAGCAGGACTAATGTGACAATGACTGCTGCTGCCTCAAAATACACACCGACATGACCGGTTTCCGGATCACGAAAGCCAGGAGGGAAGATACTTGGTGCAATTATCGCGATCATTGAGAAGAGATAGGCCGCCGAAACCCCCATGCCGATTAGTGAAAACATGTTGAGGTTCATGGTGCGGAACGAGTTCCAGCCGCGTACGAAGAAGGGCCACCCTGACCAAAGAATGACAGGCGTAGCGAGCACCGCTTCAAGCCAGAGCGATGTCGTCTCACCTAAAAATTCACGAATTTGCGTAATCCCTATAAATGGACTCATTGTCAGGATCAGTAAAGGAATCGTCAGTGCTGCCCCAACCCAGAAACGTCTGCTAAAGTCCACTAGTTCGGGGTTAGGCTCATCTCCAGCCATCGCAGCTGATTCTAGCTCTAGTCCCATGCCGCACAATGGACATGAGCCCGGTTCTGTCTGGCGAACTTCCGGATGCATTGGACAGGTGTAGACAGATCCGCTCCAGCCCTCAGGAACGCTATCGTATTTACTACCTGCCATACTTTTGCTTTTGTTGGGCGAGCTATGTTCATGGTGCGCGTGGGAAGAACCGCCATGACTAGCACAACAGCCCGCTTCGCCATCGCTTTTTGATTCAGCATGGTGGACGTCTTCATTATGAGATTTGAGTTCACCTTCTGGCACAAGGTGCATGCCGCATTTCGGGCAGTCACCTGGTTGCTCGGACCTCACTTCTGGGTGCATTGGACATACGTAGATAGTATTTTTTTCTGCACCTTGCTGGCTGTGCTTATTTGACGATTCTGTATTCTCAATATCCATGGCTAACTCCGGACTTAGTTGACAGCAGTGGCTGGGTATCCCACATTTTCGAGTGTCTCAATCGATTCGTCAGTTTGTACTGTTCTCGCCACTGATAAGACACGACTGGCCAGATCCATACTGACATCGCTAAAGCCAGTCACGGCCCTAAGCGCATTCTCAATACTCTTTACAAAGCCTCCACATGAGGCGCCTTCAGCCTTGAACTGCTTGACTGGAGATTCACTGACAACGGACTTAATAGCTACACTGGCTGTAGTGGAGGTTTTTTTGGCACAACAGCAACCTAGCTTGGCTGTTCCAGTTTGAACTGTTAAATGTTTTATACTCATTTTTCTTCCAGTTTTAATGGGATCGTAAATTCTTCTATCAAATGGCAAATCATCTCGCCTGTGGGCTCCATATCCGGCATTCGCTGCCATACTGCCAAGGCCTTTTGCATCCTTTCTCTCAGTTGCTGCATTTCCTGGAAACGCTCTTCAGTTTCTTGCAAACGCTTTTCAAGCAAGTGCCTTACCTGAGGGCAAGGTGACCTCTTCTTGTCAGCGTCGGCCAATATCCGCTGAATATCATCAATCGAAAAACCCAGTTGTCTGGCTGTTAATACAAACTTCAAACGCCTTACATCTTTTTGGCGGTATTCTCGATAGCCATTGAATCGGTTTTTTTCAGGATTAATCAACTTGGCACGAGTATAAAACCTAACTGTATCAGGGCCTATCTTCAGTAGTTTCGCAACCTCATTAACAAGCATTCGCTCACTCCCTTTGTCAGACTTTTGACGCCAAAGCTGCGTTTTAAACTTTGGTTTGACTAACAGGTTAGTTCAACCTTAAACCTGTGTCCTTGACATAGGTCAATACGGTTGTAATTAATTATTTAAAATGTAACCCAATGCCTTTACCAATCATTTATTCACTTCTTATATTTTTATCTCCCTGAAGGGCATGTGCCTCTGCAAGGAGCGTCTATCCCAGAAGGGATTAAATAGCTCCGTCTATTGGATATACGTATAAGCATTACAAAGCTGAATAATAGGTTTCTACTTTGATTTCAGCTTCCATAGGTAATAGAAAGCGGGCAGTACTAATAAGGTTAAAATGACCGCACTTACCATTCCTCCTACCATCGGAGCAGCAATTCGGCTCATTACCTCAGAGCCAGTTCCTGTACCAAGTAGTATGGGTATCAAGCCTGCGATGACCGCTGCTGCAGTCATCATCACCGGACGAACACGCAATCCCGCTCCAGTGATAACCGCTTGCATCAATTGAGTCTTGGTTAGTGAGTTCCCGATTGAATTAGTTGAATTCTTAGTGAGCTTTTCTCGCCAGGCTTGATTGAGGTAAACCAGCATGATCACGCTGATTTCAACAGCCACCCCAGCCAGTGCGATGAATCCCACACCAACAGCAATAGAAAAGTTAAAGCCCATCAAGTAGAGCAACCAGATACTCCCAATCAAGGCAAAAGGCAATGTACCCATCAGTAGGACAACTTCCGTAAAGTTTCTGAAATTCATGAATAGGAGTATGGCTATAATCGCTAGTGTCAGTGGTACTACATAAGTGAGCTTTTCTTTGGCTCGAAGCATGTATTCATATTGACCTGACCAATGGATTGAGTAGCCGGTAGGGAGTTCCAGTTCTTTACGGACGGACTCCATAGCTGTTTCAACATAAGAGCCAATATCAACACCTTCTATATCAACGAATGTCCAGCCGTTGATACGGGAGTTTTCACTTTTGATTGCTGGGGGGCCACTTTCAATTTTTATGTCAGCTACATCACCCAGAGCGATCCTTTGTCCTTTAGCCGTGACAATCGGAAGTAATGCCATCTGCTCTGGTGAATCCCGATAGGACTGTGGGTATCTTATATTCACGGGATAACGCTCAAGCCCCTCTACAGTTTGGGTGACATTTACCCCGCCAATTGCAGATGCAACGACTTGTTGTACGTCGGCAATATTAAGACCAAAGCGTGAAGCTTTTTCTCGATCAATATCCACCTTGATATAACGCCCACCGGCAACACGCTCGGAATAGACTGAGGCGGTACCAGGCACATCTGCCAATATTGTTTCAAGTTGTTGGCCTATCTGCTGAATTACAGGGAGTTCTGCGCCAGCAACTTTTATCCCCACCGGGGTTTTAATCCCCGTTGCCAACATGTCAATCCGTGTTTTTATCGGCATGACCCAAGCATTGGTCAGACCGGGCAATTTAACCAAATTATCAAGCTCTTTTTTCAATGACTCTGTTGTCACACCTTCACGCCATTCACTTCGCTCTTTTAACTGGATGAAAGTTTCGATCATGGTCAATGGAGCTGGGTCGGTCGCTGTTTCAGCTCGGCCAATCTTGCCAAATACCGTTTTCACCTCAGGTACGGTCATAATTAACTTATCCGTTTGCTGAAGAATCTCTCGGGCTTTACCAATGGAAATGCCAGGATAAGTGGTGGGCATATACATGAGATCGCCTTCATCAAGTGGAGGGATAAACTCACTGCCAATTTTCTGTAAAGGCCAGTAGGTTGAAGCCAAGCCAAGTAGCGCAATGAAAATGGCTGTTTTGGGAAACGCTAAAACCATTTTCAAAACCGGCATATAAGCGGCGACCAACAACCGGTTGATGGGATTTTTGTGTTCCGGTAATACTTTCCCTCGGATGAAGTAGCCCATCAAGACAGGAACCAGCGTAATCGCCAACGCTGCAGATGCCGCCATCGCATAGGTTTTAGTGAAGGCGAGCGGTGAAAACATACGTCCCTCTTGTGCTTCCAGTGTAAATACCGGCACAAAACTGACAGTGATTATCAGTAGGCTGAAGAATAATGCTGGTCCAACCTCAGAAGCAGAGTCAGCCACTACTTGCCATCGATTTTCCTTGGTAAGAGACGTTTTTTCCATATGCTTATGCATATTTTCAATCATCACTATAGCGCCATCGATCATGGCGCCGATGGCGATAGCGATACCGCCCAATGACATGATATTGGCATTGATACCCTGGATATGCATGACGGTAAATGCAGTGAGAATACCGACAGGAAGACTAACAATAGCAACAAGTGATGACCGAACATGGAATAAGAAGAGCATACATACCAGTGCAACAACGGCAAACTCTTCCAGTAATTTGTGCCAAAGGTTGTCTACAGCACGCTCAATAAGTCCCGAGCGATCGTAAACCGTCACAATCTCAACACCTTCTGGTAGACCTTGTTTAAGTTCCTGCAATTTATCCTTGACACCCTCAATGGTTTTTTGTGCATTCTCGCCAAAGCGCATGACGACAACACCACCTACAGTTTCACCGAGGCCATTCAATTCTGCGATACCTCTACGCATTTGTGGACCAAGCTTGATTTCTGCAACATCACCAAGTGTAAGGGGGGTACCCTGGCTATTGACGCCCAAGGGAACTTGGGCGAGGTCGGTTTGGGACTGAATATAGCCGGTCGCTCTCACCATATATTCGGCTTCGGCCATTTCTACTACAGAAGCACCCACCTCCTGATTGCCACGCTTGATGGCTGTCTGAATGTGTGACAGAGGGATACCAAAAGCTCGAATTTTTTCAGGATTCACATTTACCTGATACTGCTTGACCATGCCGCCAACAGCAGCAACTTCTGATACCCCTGGCACTGTCTGTAATTCATATTTCAGGAACCAGTCCTGCAATGAACGTAATTCGCTGATGTCTTGTTTACCGGTTCTGTCTATGAGCGCATATAGGTAAACCCATCCAACACCCGTAGCATCAGGACCCAATTGAGGTCTGGCATTTTCGGGTAGTGACGGTGCCACTTGACTCAAGTATTCCAATACTCTGCTCCGCGCCCAGTATAGGTCTGTGTCCTCATCAAAAATTACATAGACATAAGAGTCACCAAAAAATGAATATCCTCTTACAGTGACCGCACCCGGCACTGATAACATTGCTGTGGTCAGAGGGTAGGTCACCTGATCCTCAACAACCTGGGGAGCCTGTCCCGGATAGCTAGTCTTGATAATGACTTGAACATCAGAAAGATCAGGGATCGCGTCTACCGGTGTGTTTTTTAAAGAGAACACCCCAACACCAACCAAAATCAAAGTGGCAAGCAAGACAAAAAAGCGATTACTGATTGACCAGCGAATGATTGACTCAACCATTGTTGTTCCCTCCTACATGCCTGAGTGTTGCTGGTATGAATGCTCAGGGTCTTCAGCATCCGCCTTTTGAGTACTTGTTGCCTGATTAAGCGCTATACGGTCAGACTGAACATCATCACGTATCGAACTCATTGGCCTGTTAGTTTGAGTTGCAGAGCTTTGGTTTGTAGTGCCATCAGCATCTTTGATATGTATCTCGGTGATTTCGTAGCGATCAGTACCTGATTTAGTGATTTCCATGTGCAGTTGTGTACCTTTTGAGAGAGCGCTCAGATCAATATTTTCACTGACAATGAAATCCATAGTCATCGCCGGCCAATCCCACTCACTGATTGCTGAATGGGTAGCTGTGACCATTCGATGTTCCGCCATAACTGACTCAATCTTTGCCTCAACCCATACAGATTGAGGCTTGGAGTCTTCATGATGCATGCGCTTGAAATCTGAAGTCTTGCTGGATTCTGAGTCAAGAAGAAACTGTGCAGAACTGACCACTTCCTCACCCGGTTCAAGACCACTGATGATTTCTACATGATTTTCACCAATGTTGCCGGCGATAACTGCAATAGACTTAAACTTGCCCTCTCCAAGAGCCAGCACAACACGATCCTGATCGCCTGTTCGGATAAGCGCTTCAGTTGGGAGCATCAGTTTTTCTTCCCCTTCAGCAGTCGCTATCGTCACTTGAGCAAACATATTCGGTTTGAGGACATAATCTTCGTTATCAAAGCGAAGCCGGACTCGAACTGTTCTCGTCTCGTCATTTAATGTGGGGTAAACATAGTCGACTTTTCCAAGCCACTCTCTTCCGGGCATATAATCTAGAGTCATGGTGACAGCTTGCCCTGCCTCGACCAGCTCTGCCTGACGTTCAAAGATTTCAGCTTCAACCCAGACTGTGCTGAGGTCACCCACCGACATCAAATTCATGCCCGGCTTGACATAGAACCCCTCACGCACATTAAGGTTATCGACGACCCCAGTCTGCGGAGCATAGAACGTTATGGCTTGCTGGACCTTGCGTGTTTGTTTGATTTGGTTAATAACTGAGCCAGCTATTTGTAATGCCTTCAAGCGATCTTCAGATGCTTTAATTAAGCGTACATTGTCTCGATTAAGCGCCAAGACAAGCTCTTCTTGGGCGTTTACAAGTTCAGGTGAGTAAAGCTTATAGAGTGGTTGTCCTCTTTTAATTGGGTCACCGGCAGCTTTGACATAAAGCTTTTCTACCCAGCCCTCAACCCGTGGATGGATATGAACTAGTTTGTCTTCATCGTACTGAACATAACCAACCGTTTTTATTTCTGAATGAATGGGCAGGTATTCAGCCTTAACAGTCCTCACCCCGATATTATTGACAACATCTGGAGAGATGGTGATTGTTCCTGGGCCCGAGTCCATGGAGGTTTCGTTTTCTTCATACACAGGAATCAGATCCATACCCATTGGTGATTTACCCGGTTGGTCTCGGCGATAATTGGGGTCCATAGGTGCAACCCAATATAACGGTTGCTTTTCTACGGAGTCATTATCATGAGCCGTGTTATCTTCAAAGTACTTCCGCGTCATACCATATGTGATTACTGCCGTTAGCATTATTGCAATCAGCATCAGTAATATAGTCTTGTGTGGACTAGTCATTTTGATTCCCGTTAATGGATGTCTTGTATTCAGATGAACTTGAGAAATAGTTCAGTTCAGCAATTGTTTTTAGCCGGTCTATGTTGATAGACAGGTAGTCGATGTTGGCATTGAGCTCAGCAATACGAGCACGAACAACTTCGGCAAAGTCGCCATCATCATTGGTATAAGCGTTTAAAGAAGCTTCAGCCTGATCATTCATCTCTTTTAACAGGCGCTCACTGTACAGTTCGCGGCGCTTCTCTAGCCAGATTAGTCTCTCTTTGGCTTGATGAAAACGAGCCTTGATAGTACGTAATGCGAGGGTTTTATCAGTTTTTAACGCTTCCTTACTGCTTACCGCTGCTTCTACTTCCTTGTCTTGTCGTTTTTCCGTGAAAATGGGTAAATCAAAGCTTATACCTAATGAAAAGAAATCACTGCGGTCTTGACCACCGGGGGCGTCATCTCTGTAGCCATAGCTTGCATTAACTCCCCATTGTGATTTGTATTTTTGTCTTGTCAGATCAACATTGGTCTCTGAAGCCGTGATTTGTTGCTCTAGGCTCCTGATTATTGGATGGTTAATAAAATCTGGGGTTTCATACTTAGCTAGGTTGACAGTTTCTTCGTGGTCAGTTTTAAGCTTTAATTCTAATTCCGGCAGTGTTTGTGAAACTCCCGCTTCCTGCCAATTTGTTCCCGTGCCATAAAGCCATTCGGCAAGTTTTTCCTGAGTCTCACTTCTTTTTCTATCAAGTACTGTTAGTCGGTCTTCAATTCGTGTCAGCTCGAGCTGGGCTCGAACAAGATCCTGTTGGCGGCTTCTTCCAAATGTACTGCTGTAACTTACTTCAGCCACTTCGACAAGATACTCAAACAATGATCTGTCCTTTTCAATCAGTCGAATAGTCTCTTGGCTCTGATATAAGTCGAGCCATAATTGAGTAACTGTCAATTGCACTTTCGCGTATCTGTCTTGACGCAAAAAAGGGTGCCGGCGACTCATTTCTTCCAACTTTTGTCTTTGCAACTCGAGCGTTTCACCCCGAGGAAAAACTTGGGAGACACCCGCTTTAAATTGTGTCATTGGCTCTTGATTAAAGTCGAAACTGTCCAGAGGCATATTCGCGAATCCAAGTGATATGACAGGATCAGGTAACTGACCAGCAGCTATGCTCTGAGCAATATTGGCCTGTTCTTTCAGATAACTTCCTTCTATCCAGGGATCATTTTTCTGAGCCATCTCGATAGCTTTTTCAAGAGACAGCTCTTGAGCTGACAGAGGCAAAATATTGAGAGCTAGAGCCATAAAAACAAAAGCTTTAAGTGACTCAGTGCTAAAAATTTTAAACCGTAAATATTTGATATTACGCATTGGTACTGTTCCGGTTTGAGCTTGATGAACGTAGTGTCTGCACTGATTTTTGTTTGTCTTTTGAAGACTTGGAGTCAGAAGACACTCAACTCTGTGTTGATGTGGATAATTTAACCGCAAGCAAAAATACAAATATGCTGTTCGTCCCGTGAAACTTGAGCTTATGGTGCAAAATTATTGACACCATTTGAGCTCTACAGTCGTCTAAACAGGCGGATTTATCCTGTGATTAGGGAAATGGGAGGACGGAAAAATGAGTTCGAATCAAAGTCTAAATAGCTTACCCCAACAACAGGGCGAAGGTAGTTTGAAATTTTGACTGAAAACAGTTGAGAGGGGATGGAAGATGTATGAGCTATCTGACTGAGGGACAAACAATAACTAGTATTACAAGTTGAGGTGTCACAGCAATCTAAAGCCAGCTCTTTACCATGTTTGACATGATGGGTTTGCTCAGAATCACGTTTGTCACTCGATTCCAAAATATGAGAGCCAGACGCATGCATGGTCATATCTTTGCATGGCGCAGATATAGCAATTAGTGGCTGACCTAAAAAAGCCATCACTACAACCACCTGCAAAAATAGTTTGGAAAAACTGAGCATCCTTTCATACGCCTTCAGGTAACATCTTTGAATTCTATAATAACTCCTGCTCTAACAAAAAAGAATATATGTAATGAACTTGTAATGATCTAAATCAAATGTGACAAAGATGTAATGAATTACAGCATTTTATCTATTAGTATTTGTACTTTTTAATCAACAATTATCATTAAAGTTCATATGTGGCTGGTAATTAATTTTAGGGAAGACGTCTAAATGAATGTGCAGTACGTTTGGTTAGTTTGGTCTCTGGCATTTCTTATTCCGTGGCTGATTGTATACATCGCTACACCGGCCTATCGTTCCATAATGTTGAAAGCAAGCTTGATTACCATGCTCTTTGGATTTACTGAGCCGTTGTTTGTGCCAGAATATTGGAGTCCGCCAAGTTTATTCAATTTGGCTTTGGAAACTGGGTTTGATGTTGAGAGTTTGATTTTTTGTTTCGGTATCGGTGGAATCGGTGCGATAGCTTATAACGTTGTCACTCGCCAAAAGCTTCAAGCTATCTCTTTTCAAGTTCGTTTAACAAAGCGGCATAAACACCACACACTGGCAGTGATTACGCCTTTTCTCTTGTTCCCAATTTTGATGCTTTGGGATTGGAATCCGATTTATCCAGCTATCATGTCGATGATTGCAGGGGGCATAGCAAATAGCCTATGTCGACCAGACCTCGCTATTAAGAGTTTTTGGGGGAGTGTGTGTTTTCTTGTTTATTATTCTCTATATGTTCTTGGGCTTGAAAGCATAGCGCCTGGGTACATTGAACGTGTGTGGAATCTGGACGCGCTCAGTGGACTGTTCATTCTTCGTATTCCTATTGAGGAACTTCTCTTTGCAGCTAGTTTTGGTTATTACTGGACTGGCCTTTACGAGCACTTAACCTGGAAACAAACACAGAGATAACGGTTAATTGTCTTTATATGGATGGCCCAAATTATCCAGTTGTCCTTCTTCGTTGTAATGGATAAAACTATCGTGGATTTTGTCGAGCCATGACTGCTCGATGTGGATGCCCGTAGATTTAATGAAAGCTTCTATTTCTTCTAAAGACACCTCAACCAGATCGTACTCAATCTCGAGTTGGCCTTGATTTATCTTGGCTTCAGTGACTCCCATCAGAGAGTTTAGGGCTTGAACCAGCAGACTTGCTGACTCATTGTTATTTGGCAACTCTAGATTGAGGTTGCGTTTTTTATGCACTTTTATCCCATGTTGTTTGGCTGACTTACCTTGCTTGGGATCACCGATGTACAAGCTTGGTCTTAGATTGAATCTATCTCGGCATTGTTCAGAGCATAACCAAAAAATGATACCTCTGTGTGTGACTGTATAGCTGTCTTCAGATACTGTCATTTCGCATACGGGACAATTTTTTGTTTGTGTCATTTCACTACCTTTTCGAATACATCATGACTGAAAGCGATTATATATTACCGCAAAAAATCCAAGCACTCAGTCCGACAGACAAAGACCAAAGGATAAGACCTTTAATGAACCCTGATAATGTTAATGACCACATCATGTTCTGAATATCCATATGGATCATATCGCCTGAAGCTATCATGGTCGCTTGGGGTAACATAACTACTAAAAAGCTACACGCGACCCAAACAATAGCAGTTGTCAAGCTAGCAGCTAGAGCGAAGTTTGCACTGTTAAGTTTCATTTTGATTTTCACTCCTATGACTGTGTCTATACAGAACCATGATCATCCAACAGGAAATTTGAAGCAATGATCTATATCAGCAAAAGATGTTTATTATATTAACTCACTGATACTGAGATTTTTTGCCGAAAGTTGTCTAGGATAGTCAGGGCAATCCAATGGTGGCTAAAAAGTGTCTAGCAAATCGGTGGCTATTCATCCATTAATAACTTCATCCCCTAGTAGCTACTGCAGCGTAAAGCCAATTCATGGAATTACTTTGCGCAAATTTTTTTGGCTTTAAAAAAGTCATCGCATCAAATTTTTGTAAATCTTACTGAAAACAATAGTTTACAATTAGCCCAATTGTGTATCCAGATAACATTATGAAATTAAATGGAAATATGAAAAGAACTGTGCGACAACGTTGGTAGTTTTTATGGGGGGGGGGTGCGTATGATTCAGAAAATTCCGCCGGGTCCGGTGACGATGAGTGACTGGAATTTTGTGATCGTCGAATATCAGGGGCACGTGGTCGAAAAATTTCTTGGGTATTACTATGAACTCCAACACATCAGGTTTAGTTCACAGGTTATTGAGTATGACCCACAGTCAAATACGGGTAAGACATGGTCGGGGTCAAAATATTTCTTTCTGGATCGACCCGGGCCTCTGTACCCCTTGGCGCAAATCTATTTAGCCCATTTCAGTAGGAATGAAGGTATTCGCGTTCGACTGAAATATCAGGGTTAAGCCATGCGTCGATAACTAGCAGAAAACATTTATCAGCAATGCCCGATCATTTACCGAGGAAGGCACCAGGGCCCAGATAAAAATTTAATGTGCTTCGGGTTTGACTGTGGTTCTGGCTGGTATGACCAAATCCTGTAGTGGTTTACTGATCCCGGACACCATTTTAGTAGGTACTATGACCTCCACAGAGGTGTTCAATGACAAAACAAAGAAGAAGTTTTACTCCTGAGTTCAAGCTGGAGGCAGCGAGTTTGGTGGTGGACCAGAACTACAGTGTTCCAGAAGCCTGCCAAGCCCTCGGTGTGGGTGAGTCAGCCTTACGTCGCTGGGTTAAACAGTTACAAGCTGAACGAGGTGGGCATACACCTGCTTCCAAGGCGCTGACGCAGGAACAGCAGCGTATTCAGGAACTAGAAGCGCGGGTGAAGCGCCTGGAGCAGGAAAAAACCATATTAAAAAAGGCTACCGCTCTCTTGATGTCGGACGAGCTCGGCTCTACACGCTGATAGAGCAATTGAGAGAGCACGGTAAGCTGAGCCTGCTTTGCCCACTGTTTGGTGTTGGCCTGAGTAGCTTTTATGACAGGCAGAAATGCCGGACACAGCCTGATGTGAAGCGCCTGCAACTACGTTCCAAGGTGAATGAATTATTTACAAAAAGCCGGGGCAGCGCCGGTAGTCGCACCATTGTCGGCATGCTACGGGACGAAGCGATAGAGATTGGCCGCTTCAAGGTCAGACGACTGATGTCTGAGCTGGGACTGATTTGCAAACAGCCCGGCCCCCATGCCTATAAGCAGGCGACCGTTGAGCGGCCTGATATACCCAATGTGCTTAATCGGGAATTTGAGCCTGACCGAGCGAATCAAGTCTGGTGTGGTGACATCACCTATATCTGGACTGGCAGTCGCTGGCATTACCTGGCTGCGGTACTGGATTTATATACCCGCCGTGTGGTTGGATGGGCTATGTCGGCCAGGCCGGATGCTGACTTGGCCGTAAAAGCACTGGATATGGCTTATGAGTCGCGGGGTAAACCACAGAATGTGTTATTCCACAGTGATCAGGGTAGCCAATACAGCTCTCGAAAATACCGACAACGGTTATGGCGCTACCGCATAACTCAAAGCATGAGCCGCCGTGGTAACTGTTGGGATAATGCGCCAATGGAGCGGTTGTTTCGGAGCTTTAAGGCTGAATGGTTGCCAAGACTGGGCTACAGCAACTTAAGTGAAGCAATGCGTGATGTGAGCTATTACCTGATGGATTATTACAACTGGCAACGGCCACATCAATTTAACGATGGATGTCCTCCTGCAAAGGCGGAAGATCTGTCTAAATCCGTGTCCGGAATTAGTTGACCACTACAAACCATGAACAAATTTAAGTCTCTTCTCTAGCAGCCCTCTAGAAATTAGGCCTCCAGTAGCAACTAAAATGGCATCGTCAGCCATCTGTTGAATGACTTCCTTCAAATCATTAGGTGTTTTAATTTTTGGATTTTTTGATGGAGTCACTTAACATCTTCCTTAAATCGCTACAGGTGCCTTAATAGGTGGGTGCGGGTCATAGCCTTCCAGATCTAAATCATCAATCGTATAATCGAAAAGTGACTTTTTCTTCGATTTAATGACAAGTTTGGGAAATGCCTTTGGTTCACGAGAAAGCTGTTCTCTAACTTGATCTAAATGATTTAAGTAAACATGAACATCTAGGCCATACCAAACAATTTCACCAGGCATATACCCTGTATGCTCTGCAATTAACGTTGTGATTAAGGCCAGATTACAAACATTGAACGCCACACCCAAAAAGGTATCAGCACTGCGTTGTACTAGTGAGCCACTTACTGTTCCTTTAACTGGATCAACAAAGAATTGATAGTGCTTGTGGCATGGTGGTAGGGCCATTTGATCAAGCTCGCCAACATTCCAGCCTTCAAAAATAATTCTTCTTGAGGTTGGGTTGTTCTTGATCTGCTCTAATACCTCTGAAACTTGGTCAATCTCTCTACCATCTTCGGTTTTCCATGCTCTCCATTGTTTACCATATACAGGCCCAAGGTCTCCCCACTGGGAGGCGAACTCGTCATCAGTCAAAACACGTTCCTCAAATGATTTGAGAGTGATGTCATCGCCTGTTTCATCAACATATTTTTTATGTGGCCATTCGCTCCAGATATGGACATTTTGCTCAAGTAAGTCTCTTATGTTTGGGTTACCCGTACCCCATTTTGATTTACCTTTAAGCATCCACAGCATCTCTTTGAATGCAGTTTTCCAGTAGACACGTTTAGTCGTGAATGCGGGGAAGCCTTCTGATAAATCGAAACGAAGTGTTTCGCCAAACAACGCCTTTGTGCCAACTCCAGTGCGATCTATTCGCTCGCTTCCGTTGCTTACTATTTTTTCAAGTAGGTTTAGATATTGGTACTCAGGATGTGTATTCGTCATGGTTTACCTATTACTTGTATAAAATCTTCATTTCAGTCCCTAGCATTTCGGCTGTTTGCCCAGGGGTTAGACACACTGTTCTATCAAATTCTATTAATTAGCCGAGCAATCTTCATAAGATTCCAGAATAACAGGCGCGCTGATTTTTGATTGTAAAAACTCGGCTTAATAAGGATAAACATTCCTGTAATTCTCCATGATAAAACTCACAGCCAGACACAACTATAACGTGTAGCGCTATTCTCAAAAAAAACAACCAACACCAGGCCATAAAGCCATACATTTCAATAAAATATAGAAAATAATCGTTGTCTGTAGTGTTTTATATAGAATAAAGAAAATTACAGCCCAAAAAGAGATCATTGGATCTGATAGTCATCATCAAGCTTAGCTTGTTATCAGCCACATAAAACTGATAAAGGAGATGACATGGTGGAAGAGCCATTCTCCCGTTTTTTGCGTTTTCTTGAGGACTTACTTTTTCATCAGGAAGATACTCAACATTCCATCCATGAAATAAAATCCGGCGACTATTTGGATTAGTCTTCAGAGTATTCACCACATAATCAATTTGGTTTATGGTGCCACCATCTTTTGTTGGCCAGGCGGTCCATTGCTTCCCATAAATAGGGCCGAGTTCACCTTCTTCTGTTGCCCATTCATCCCAGATGGAAGCCTTGAGTTCGTTTTTATTCGTGCTCCCAGACACAAACCATTTCCACTCATGGAAAATAGAGGGGAAATGAACTTTCTTTGTTGTTACTAATGGGAAGCCTTCATTTAGGTCGAATCTCATTTGTCGACCAAAAACAGATAAGGTACCTGTCCCTGTCCTGTCACCCTTTTGAATACCGTTTTGTCTTACGTCCCGCAACAAATCTAAATATTGCTTCATGGTTTTTCCTTATCTAAATCATTCATAATTTGGGTGAAATTTTTTATGCGGCTTTCAAGGTCATGTTTGTTTGAGATCTCGCTCTCGTAGAGCTCTTTGTAGTGGTCTCTTGATTTTGTCATTGCATCAAATCGCTTATTTACTTGCTCAAAATCTTTTTCCATAGAAAGAAATTTGTTGAACCAATAAAGCGCTTCAATCCTTACTGCTTTTATTTCTCTTTCCAGCAGTGACAGAGGGTCTTCCTTTGTCAGTTTTTTTTCTTTACTTTTCTGTGCCTCTTCTTCTCGATGTTGTTTTATTTTGCGAAGCTCTTGAACAGGTTCCACCCTATTCGAAATGGTGTTTCGATGAATACCAGTTAACTTTGTGAGTTGCGATATAGTGGGCTTCAACTCTTTATTATTTCTAATTTGAATCAAAGCTTCATTTATTTTTTGTGTATTGTTGTCATAATCAAGCTGATTTTTTTTATCGTAAGCTTCGCTCATAGCTCAACATCCTCACCTAAGTGAGTTAGCACCAGCTTCGCTTCTTCAATAGCTGCTTTGATTTCTTCTTGGACATGACTATAAGCAGGGTTATTTAAGTTAGCCATGTTTTGGCTGTATATGCCCCTCCAATGTGGAGCATTTTGCTTTGTAACGATTGCATTTCCACATCTAACGGGATTACACCTAAGCCCCCCAATACAGGGCAAACTATCATTAAAATCTTCAACCTGACCACCATAGCAATATCCTTGGCCAACATTTACTATAGCGATCCCCTGGTGAACCATCGCCTCGAACACTTCTTCCTTTGTGTATCCTGATGCCATATAGCCATTGAAGAGAGAGCTCATGTGTTGCTTATGCTCAGCAGCTTTAACACCGGCGTAATTTCCATCAGGGTCCATGGTCGCTTTTATAGACTCAAGTTCAGCTTGATGTCTGATGTTTTTTGAATATCGGCCATTTTTACTAAGCTGTTGTGCAATATCACCGTAACCGAGAGTGTCTTCTGACACCCCTCCCTTTGATGTATACCTATCTATCCCAGTGATGAAATGTTTTAGTTGAAATGAAATAAATGGGAGACCCAATTCAGCTCTAAATAGCTGATAGGCCAGGGTGTGCCTCATCATGTATGGATAGAACGCCAGCGACTTAACCTTCTCGCTACCAAAAAAGAAATCAATCAGATTATTGATCTGATGTTTTATGCCAGAACTTCCCATTGCCTGGGGAGTTTCACAACTGGCTACTGTATCTGCATTGGCGCATAAATAAGGGTTGTTTTTTAACGTGTTAATGATACTGGCTGCTCTAATAGCATCACGTATGATGGGTATAGCTAGCCACTTCTCGTCAAATAGTCCATTGTATGATTCACGGTGTTTTTTGACTTGGCTGCAAATTAGCCAATGACCATCTTCTTTCTTAAGGCACTGTTCATCTTTAACAACTATTTCAGACATTTCTGAAGGCCTCATTCCCGTGAATTGGCCAACAATATATAAGCATGCTTGGTAAACTAAGTTAATGTGCTTTCTTAGGGGCTCGCGCATGAAACGTGCCCTGCAGAGTAGTTCCATTTTGTTGAAAGCCATAAAGCTTTTCTCTGTGTTATCACCGTACTCGAAAATCCAATCAGGTACAGGATAATTTTCTCTAATATAGCTTTCTGAATAATTTTTGTACCTAAGTCTCAGTACTCGATATTCATTGAATGAAGACTGATTGACACCACATTCCCGAGACCAAATACTACCCCGATATTTTAGTTGTTTTAGTGAGTTTTGGTCTTGTACTTCCTCTTCCAACTCCTGAAGAAAATCTACTATGAGTAAGGAAGATAGTGCTGATAATTTTTCAAAAATACTATTGGGAATTATTTTTGACTCTGCATTAACGACCTGACCTTTTGGTTTAATCCGGGACTTCAAATCGAAATTCGAAATAGCTCCATCTAGTACCTCCTTGGAACTTAGAGGGTGGCGTAAATAAGTGAAAAAGTTAAGCAGCGTGGAATCAAAATTGTATGTGTATGATCTTGCAGCAACCTCAAATTCATAAGTAGAAATTTCGGCCAGAGATTTTATTTCCTGGTGAACATATTCCCTCCCATACTCAAGGATGGCAACATCAAAAACCTTATCAATGAACCTCATTCCCGATTTGAAAACTCCAATCAGGGTATTGGGTTTTAACTTGCCTTTTGCCAGACGTTTTGTTTTTTTCTCATTCCGAAATGACAGCGGACTTAATAGGATGTAAAAGAAAAGTGTCTTCAACTCAGTCTGAACGAATTTAGGGATATTGTCATATAGGTTGAAGTTAACTTTTAACTTTGAACCTCTGACATTTCTGGCTGCTTGAGGCTGATCTGCATTGAAATCCCAGACGTCATCTCCAAAAATGGAAGCTTTGGAAACAGGCATATTCATGAGTTGGACTAGATATTCTTCACTACTAGTTTCACTTTTCTGTGGTTTTCCATGATTTACGATCGTGAGAATATAAGGTCGGTGTAAGGTAAAATTTTGAATATTCTCAATTTGCTTTTCAGTATTCATGCTATGACCCCATCCACGAGGATTGAGCTATCAAGATGGGCTGAGGCACGTTCAGCGAAACTCAATTCTTCCACGGAGAAGTCTGAATTATCAGGATTGATAATTTGCTCTATAAGTTCTAAGTTTTCTTTAATAACGTGGCCATATGGAGTATCCATAACTCGGTTTCTTTCAAGTAACAGAAGGTAATCTCTCTGCATTGCGAAGAGTTCTGGTAGGTTGGCCTTTGTGATAATCACATTTTCACAGCTCAAACACTTGTTATATTGAGAGCATGGTTTTCCTGGAACGAAGTTTTTTAGTTTTTTTATAAAGTCAGGCGGGTCAAAAATATTTCTACACGACGAGAGTGGTGTTTTAAAGATTACCTCATCTTTATTTCCAGGAATAACCGCTCGGGCATTATCTTCAGACTTTTGAACAAAAGTTCCTTGATGTATCTCTATAAGCTTCTCGTTAACCTTCTTTCTTGCAAAAGTATTGAAATCTAGACTATCAAGGTATCCAATCGTGGTCTCAATATTGGAGTGTCCAAGCATGAGTTGTATATCTCGAAGAGCTGCACCGTTCTCTAGCATTTCACTGACGAAGGTAGGTCGAAATCTACTGATGTTAAGTATCAGTGGCTTTCCAGTATCATCTACGAGGTCATATTCTTTGACAAATGCTTTAAGTGCACGATAAATCCTGAACGCTTTTTCACCACTTGTTTCAATTAACGGCAAAACTACTTTGTGTGTCCTGACCCCTGATGATTCGTAGATAAAAAGTCTTGATTTGTAAACATCACTCGCCTTGACTCTTATTTCTGAGGTGAGATCTACGACAGCATCAAATATCTTTTTCACTTCTCTACTCTGAACGGTGGTCAACCAAGTCAGCTCAGCATTGAAAAGATCTAGGTGATACTCTTTTTGACCATCTGATCTCTCTTTCCAATATCTAAGACAAGGCCTTCCTGTGGCTGGATGGCTTGATAGATAGTCATCAATATCCAGAAAAAGTAATGACTCCACATTCAACCCAGTAACCATTGCAAGCTTAAGTAAGAATGGAACTATAAACGTCAAATCAATAGCTGGAATAACACCCCATTCCTCATATGTTTCCTGCAAGCCTCGATCGCTTGAGTTTATTATTGAAAGAAATTTCCTCTGATAAATATTTTTGTCTTTTGAAATAGGATAATGAACTGGAATGCAGTCCAGCTTATTTTCAAATAACCATCTAGCATTTTCTATAGTTCCCATGCCTGGTCTAATTTTGAAGTCATCATTGAGAGGGTTCTGTCCAGATCCGGAATAAATATCTGGTCTTATCAGTTTCGTAACTTTTTCTATACCAGCATTAATTGCATGACTAATTTGTTTTCGCTCAAAGCTTGAATAAGGTTTATTTTGGTCTGTTACACGCTTTGGGTCATAGCCACTAACGTCCAGGAATCCTCCATAGTTGAGTTCTTTTAACTCCGTGGCTAAGTTAAGCGTTTTTCTAACAGCACTTAAAAGACTTGAAGCGTGATTTGGAGAAATACTGCCTGCGTTTATTTTTTCATCCAGGTATTGTTTATACCTAGTCAAAGTGAATTCGTTTAGTAGCTCTTTAAGCTGATATGAAGTTTTATTCCCAGTCTCTTTGTAATGAGACTTCAAATCCTCACAAGCATTGTAGAAATTAGATTTACCTGAACGGGAAGCAACCCCTGAAGCACTGATGGCAAAAAGCTGTTCCAGTTGAATATAGGGTTGTTCTTCATCTGGCAGATCAAACTTCTCAGATTTCATATACTCCTCAGCCAGAGACATATACCTATCTATCAATGTCCCCTTTGTGGTGCTTTTTTTAGGAGTCCTGCTCTTTACTGGAAGATAATTGGCATCCAGGATGCCTTCATTCATCAACTCAGCATGGATTTCTGACCAAGTATCAGAAACTAATTTGTAACGCCGAATTCCAGCAATAATAGAGCTTAGCTCACCTCTAAGCACCTTCTTTATGTTTATTTTGTTGCCGAAAATGGGCAAGTCAGCTTTTTCTTGTGGAGTAAGCCCTTCAAACCACTCTAGCAGGAGTCTTCTCAAATTGTTGGCGGCTGGAGCATGCCCTGGGATGATAATTTTTTCTCTTACCATCTCCTCAATAACCTGATCTGTCAGCTGGCGATAGTTATTTCTTCTAATGATCCCCAAGTCCAAACTAAGTGTTTGACTCAAATAATTCGCAGAGACCAAGTAACCATACTTAGCTCTCTTAGCATGCGTAATTTCTGCTGACAAAAGCTCTCGCCTGTTATTGACTACGGAGTCTACCCACTCCCCGACTAGTTCTTTGTTTTTGTCACTCATTATCTATCCTGCGTTAATCTAATTTTAAGTTGGGTATTTGCTAGCAGGTATGACATTTTCTGTGCTCGAGTCATAATCTGACCATGCTCATCACACATCTTGTTGTATAAGTCCTGCGGTATGCTGGTGTACATTTCTGTCGTACTAAGCTGGTTGTGCCCGAAATTTTTTTGAACAATAACCAAACGATCCAAGAAGTCGACACCTAAATCTTCGGATTGGAGAATGGCATAAGCATTTCCGTGCCTTAATTTATGGGGTGAAATAGACTTTGATAATGCACCATTGGTGATTGCCCTTTTTGATAGTCTTTCAACCAATTTGCTGATGCTTTTCGCTGAAAATGGGAGCCCCTGAGCATTGAAGAAGGCTGGAGTGCTATCTGGGTCTGTATATTTCCGAGAATGTCGCTTGTATAGAGGTGATGAGTGATACTTTCTAATTCTCATCAATGTCGGTTTACTGACTAGCGTCCAACGAGGCTTGATTTGATTTGCCCTTCCCTTACTACCTTTGACAAAAAGAGGAGAGTACTGAGGTGTAACAGGGTTAGCGTGCTCAGATGCGACAAACTCTTCTGAATTGAATTTAATTGCAGCGTTAATATCTGCAAGCGTAACTCTTGGTAGTTCTGATCGTCTTAAGCCACTATCAAAAAGGAACTGTATGAGCGTACGTTCCCTCTCAGAATATGAACTCCTAATTAGGGCCTCAAGCTCTTCAAATGAACAGGATTCTATTTTCGAGTTTTTGGGACTTTTCGATAAGAATTTTCCTAACCAAGGGTCATCTTCCCGCAGAGCTAATTTGTCCCCCTGAGGCTGACAGAGATAATCACTAACAAATGCTCTTAGGCAAGCATCTCTGTTTCTAATTGTTTTTGACGATAATTCTTGCTCTTTTTCTAGGTGAGAAAAATACTCTTGTATGACATGTTTTTGTACCGTTAAGAAAGCTTCATCGCTTTCATTTTCTGAAAAACCTCTTCGGCTTTGAAGATAACCCAGAAAATAAGCTAGATTTCTCCCATATGTTAAAGCTGAGTTGGTAGATAGATCTTGTGTTTTGGTAGCCCACGACAGGTATTCACTTATTAGAGGTAACAATCTTCCGTTGTCATCAAAGACAGCTGCACCGAAGACCTTATCAGTACCCTTCAATGGTATCTTGGTGACCTGACTAACTACTGACTCTCGTAAGTCGATTTCTGTCCCATATTCAACTATAACTTTCACATTGTGCACTCACCTTAAACATACACCATTGTTAACCGCATAAAGTGCAAATGTAAATAGGGAAAATAAATAGCAGCGGAAGGAAATTTTTTGTTGTTTATGTAATGTGCAACATTTCATAGGGGGTATAAAAACGGAACATCACATGAGCGCTGGTAGGAGGTCAGATAAAGCGTATCCGCCAGCACCGAAAAGGTATGCGTGTGCATGCATGGGCGAAGACAACCTAAATCAAACTCACCGGGATTATAAAACGTCAGGATCTCGCCTCGGTCATCAATGCCACGCTTTAAATCATCGGCAATCTTTTGCAACTGATCTAAGGTTGACCCGTCTGCCTGCTGCCAGCGCCGCCCCTGCACTCCGTAGACACGGCCCATATCATCGTCGCCTTTGCGGTGTGGGTTATTTAACCAAGCGGGATTTTCATTCGCGTTCGCATCCCAGGTCCGGCAACCAATTGCACGAAACTGCGCGGCATTATCGTAACCACGAATATAGCCCAGCATTTCGGCGATAGCCGCTTTCCAGTAACTTTTGCGGGTGGTAATGAGAGGAAATTGATTATTGGCGACGTCGTACTCAAGATCAGCATTAATCACGGTCAGGCATCGTTTGCCAGTTCGCTCATTGGCGACCCATTGGCCTTCATCAATAATGCGCTGACATAAATCTAAGTACTGTCTCACCGAGCAAACTCCATTAATGGATCAAAATTGCGGTTGATTTTGGCATCGCTGGCGATGGGAAACAACTTTTATGGAGTGAGATTGTATTTCTGCATTCTGTACAACAAGGTATCTCGACTGATTCCTAATAACCTTGCTGCCTTTGATCGATTGCCTGCGGCCATGTCCAGTGCCTGTTCGATAAGATCGAGCTCAACACCAGCCAAATCAATACCATTCGCGGGTAAAGTAAATTGATGTTGTGCAGAACTTTGCTCAGGACGAATCTCTTTTGGCAGATCCCCCACCTGTAATAACTGGCCTGCATTTAATAAAGCTAAACGCTGGCAGAAATTTTCTAACTCGCGGACATTCCCCGGCCAGGTGTATGTCACTAGACAATTTTCTGCCTCGCGACTCAGTCTAACCACGGCATTACTGCCAGAAAACTCACGCAGATAATGTTTTAATAAAAGAGGAATATCTTCTTTTCGTTCTCGAAGAGGGGGTAATTCAACGGGCACCACTTGCAGACGATAAAACAAATCGGCACGAAACCGACCTTGTTTTACTTCAGCCGCTAAATCAGCACTTGATGCCGCCAAAATACGCACATCTGCGACATGTAAACGGTGACTGCCTTGAAGCTGACACTCACCTGCTTCTAAAAATCGCAATACTTTAGCCTGAACGGATAGAGGAAGTGCGTCTACTTCATCAAGAAAAACGGTACTGCCTTCTGCTGCCAGCAAGCGACCTCGAAAGGTGACATTACCTTCCTGATCACAGCGTCCAAATAAATCTACTTCAACATCTTCATTAGGTAAGGCTGCACAATTAATGGTGACTAATTCATTGGTTCCACGCCGACTCTGCTGATGTAATGACAAAGCGATAAGCTCTTTTCCTGTACCGGTCTCTCCGGTAATCATCACGCTAGCATCACTCATGGCGATCATCGGAAGTGTTCTCAGAATATGCGTCAGTTCGGCTGATTGGCCTAAAATAGGTTTCGGTCCAGTTTGTGAGAGCGTCATTTACGATGCTCCAACTACATGACTTGCGTGATCATGTTGCTGTTGCTGTGCATGATGTAATGTGTGATCAGCAGGCCAGACTAAGGTTGCCAATGCGACTAAGATAATGGATAGGCCCGCAACCTGACGCAAACGCTTATTTCGAGCAAATGAGGCTAATAATCCGGTAAATAAACCCGCTCCCATCACGGCAGGTAAGGTGCCGGCACCAAATGACAACATTACTAAGCCTCCTTTAACAGGATCGCCCGCTGTCGCCGCGACAGCCAATGCGGCATAGACCAATCCACAAGGTAACCAACCCCAGACAATCCCCAGAAAAAAGGCCTGGCGAATTTTCTTAACCGGTAATAATTTTTGACCAAAGGGTTGTAAAAACTTCCAGATAGGAGCGCCAATACGCTCGGCACGTGCAAATTTTGGGAACCAGCCAGCTAAATATAACCCCATTGAAACCATGACAATGACCGACAGTATCTGTAATACCCAGTGGGCATTAAGCTGGGTGAGAGGTGAACTCAATAATCCCACTATTAAGCCCGCCACACCATAACTCAAAATGCGGCCAAGGTTGTAGTTAAGGACATAAGGAAACATCTTACGCTGACTTTCTCTGACTTCGGCAGGCAAACTCAAGGTTAGTGCGCCGATCACCGAACCGCACATCGCAATACAATGCACCGTACTGAACAATCCTAATAAAAAGGCCGTTATGTATGAACTTGTTATGGCAGCCACAATTACCCTTTAGTCTTGGCTAAAAAAATCAGATTAACACGTCAATTCTTCTAAAAAATAGGTGATTTGCCACACAAGATCAGCAAAAAACCTACTTTCGTTCTGCCTCAAGATAATAACCTATCAGGTTAATATCGTATGGAGAGAAACATGCACAAGTCCCCTATTCTTTGTCTTAGCTTATTTATCTCATTAGCTATTGGCGGCGTAGCACATGCCGAACACGTCACCTTGCCTGAAATGTCAGTGACTGGTATTGCCGGTGAAATGTCACCTTATCCAGTTAATAGCATCAACACAGCTAGTCCAGATAGCGGTGAGTTATTTAAAACGCTACCGGGCGCCTCCATCAATCGAAATGGACCTCTCACCAGCATTGTTCAATACAGGGGCATGTATAGTGACCGCGTAAATGTAATGGTTGACGGTGTGCGTCTCAGTTCAGCAGGTCCAAACCGAATGGACTCTCCATTAAGTTACCTGCCAAGCTCGCGACTACAAAACATCAGTATTTATCGTGGACTCGCTCCAGTCAGCAGTGGTATTGAAACAATTGGTGGTACGGTCAAAGCCGAGTCTAAAAAAGCAGATTTTGCTTTATCAGATGAGCCAGAAATTCACGGCAATCTGAACAGCTCTTATGCAAGCAACGGCGATGTTCGCTCATCAGGCATCACGACAAGCATTGCAACATCACAGCACCGTGTTCAAATAAGTGGCAGCTTGGACCGTAGTCATGACCAAGAATTTGATGGTGGAACGATTGATGGTACCCAGGCTGAACGTGATACCGCTGGCATAAGCTATGGTTTTAAACAGAACAATACCGAATTCGCTCTCGACTATGATCACCATGACACTGAAGACACGGGTACACCAGCTTTGCCAATGGATATTCTATGGGCTCGCGGAAATACAGCAAAAGCAGCCATAAAACATAGTTTTGAAAATGGCGATGTCTTAAACGCTAAATTATTTTATCAAGATGCCGACCACCGAATGAGTAATAACCGCTTCCGTGCTGTCCCCAGTGGTTCTCCATTTCGTTACAGCGATAGCGATGTGATCTCTCAAGGCATTAATCTAAGTTATCAAATGCAAGATTGGAATGTCGGATTTGATGCCGATCAAGCCACCTACAATGCGGATATTTTTGATCCCACTAATGCGTCTTTTAAAGTAAAGAATTTCAATAATGCTGAACGTGATCGTCTAAGTGTATTTCTCGAGTGGAATCCACGTTTGAATGAGAATTGGAAAATGGAAAGTGGGATTCGTATAAGCCATATAGAAATGGATGCGGATCAAGTCAGTACCACTGCGCCTATGGCGATGATGCAGAACTTGGCACGTAACTTTAATGAAGCGGACCGCAGTAAAACAGATACTTTAGCTGACATTGTTGTGAAATTTACTCGACGTCTTAATTCGAGTTTGGATCTTGAAATGGGTGCAGCCAAGAAACAACGCGCCCCTAGCTATCAAGAGCGTTACCTATGGGCACCCTTGCAATCAACGTCTGGTCTAGCTGATGGAAGAACCTATGTGGGTGATATTAACTTAGATCCAGAAACAGCCTATCAGTTGGAATTAGGACTGGATTGGCATTCTGCCAAAGCTGGTGTATCTCCACGCATTTTTTACCATCGTGTTAATGATTACATCCAAGGTGTAGCGAGTAGTAGTGCACCTAGTGGAGCACTTCAATTTGCTAACGTTGATGCCGAATTGTTTGGCCTCGATGCTAACTGGTACGTTAGCCTTACGAATGAATGGCAGCTAGATGGAACCGTCAGCTATGTTCATGGAGAACGCCGCGATACCAGTGATAATCTCTATCGTATTGCTCCATTAAGTGCATCGACAAAACTGTCATATGTTCAACCACAATGGCGGGTTGGTATTGAAGCAGAAACCGTTGCCTCGCAAAATAAAGTCTCAGCAGAGAATGATGAACAAAAAACCAGTGGATACGCTATTTTTAATCTGAGCTCTGAATACAAAATCAACGATTCCTTTAGTCTCAGTGCAGGCGTTGATAATCTATTTGATCGTTTTTATAGAGATCACTTAGCCGGCTATAACCGTGTCAGTGGTAATGAAGATATCGCTGTTGGAGAACGCTTACCCGGTCTTGGCCGCAGTCTCTATATTGGGCTTAACGTCGACTGGTAAAGACATTCACCACATCAAGCTAATCGACTAATATTCTATCGATATAAGCTTGCTGTGGTGTTAAAGCAAAAACATGTTCGTGGTTATGACCAGTGGTTGTGAAATAACGTAAGCGTACTGCTGAGCCGGTCTTAAATTGCTGATATAGCGCGGTATTTCTCGTTATTGGGAAGTCGACAACTTCAGGACGCCTGTCAGCAACTAATGAAATATAGGGGCTCTGATCCCACGGTAATGGGTTACTCGCAGAAGCTGTGAATGGTTTTTTGCCTTTAAACAGCCATGAGTTTGTCGAGCCATCTTGTTCATAATGGTAGGCGACTTGTTGTGGCTTAGATGCCGGCATGGCGCATGAACGCAGGCCATGTTCGAGTCTATGAGGTTTGTGTTCATCGATTTGCAGCACGATAAGCTCATTATTAGCAAACTGCTCTAAGGTTTGATCACTTAAGAAAAAAGAAGCCCAAATCTCACCATTATCTAGGGCTGT
>DRHY01000081.1 GCA_011052985.1 Methylophaga thalassica | reverse complement strand
TCCCAAAAATGCTCAGCTTCACCTTTTAGTGCTTCGTGAACCAACACATCCTGCACCATTATTTTGGCAGCGTAGATACCCGCAAGCGTAACAACGCTTATCAACAACACCTGTATCAGGAAAACTTTAACCAGTTTGGCTTGTAGTGTGGTCGCGTTTTTTGCCATTAGTGTTTCTTAGTAAAAAGATAATGTGTAACTAACCACTCGGTGCCCTGCTTGTAACCAAATAATTCTGCACAAGCCATAAAAAACAACCGCCATCGTTGCAACCAAACCTTGGCACTCTTATCACCATAGACCTCTTTAAATACTTCAAGTATTTCCATTTCGTGTTTATCAGTGTTCTGCAGCCAGGCTTCAGCTGTTTTCTGATAATGCTGACCGTTGACCAGCCATTGTTTTTCGATCTGTAGCTGCTGTTGAAAATGCAATAAAGTATCTGCTGATGGCATCAAGCCACCTGTAAAGAAGTATTTGCCCATCCAATTATCATCGCCTTCGACTTCGAATGGGTAGGCAACGGTTTTGTGGCAAAAAATATGTACAAACAATTTGCCGTTATCTTTTAACCAGTTGTTAATTTTGTCAAACAGCCGTTGATAATTACGCATGTGCTCAAACATTTCAACGGATATCACACGGTCATATTGTTGCTCCAGTTCTAACTCATTGACATCACAGGTGACTATTCTTACGTTCGTCAAACCACGTGCTTTAAGTTGAGAATCAATATATTCACGTTGAGAATATGAATTAGATACGGCTGTAATTTTGGCATAAGGTAGTTTTTCTGCCATGTATAAAGTCAGTGATCCCCAGCCACAACCAAGCTCCAATATATCTTGTCCATTTTTGAGCTCGGCCCGTTCTAGATACTTGGCTAACATGAGATCTTCAGCATCATCTAATGTAAGACAGGTATCATCCCAGTAACAGCCACTATATTTATAACGCTTACCGAGTGAGTATTCATAAAACAGCGAAGGTACTTCATAGTGCTGCTCATTTGCGGCATCTGTCTCGATAGCAATGGGACTCTGCTTTAGCATGTCAATACAGGCTTGTTTTCGTATGCTGGCCACTTCTGGATCATCAACATATTCCTCACGCATCCGCTGCTTCAACAGATGTCTGATACCAAATCGAATCACTTTGTCTGGCATCCAACTTTTTTCTGCTAAATTAATCAGCCCCATTTTTTTTCCTCCACGGAATAAATGCACTTGTTGTGTGTTGATAGTGGCGATAAGCATCACCTCTACTCCGAATCGCTTGTTGCTCGGTGTAGGGAATACCCGTAATAAAATAAAGAAAACCCAGCATAATCAGAGGCATCAACCAAAGCCAAAAACCACCAGTCATCCCAACAGCCATCAATGGATAAGCAAACCAGTGTAGCCATTCAAAAAAGTAATTAGGGTGGCGCGAGTAGTACCAAAGTCCTCGCTCGCAGACTTTGCCTTTATTTTCAGGATCATTTCTGAATTCGGCTAATTGTTTATCGGCAATATATACGCCGATAAAAGCACCTATAGCGAGCAAGTAGGAAAGAATTAAAAAGCCCGTTGAGAATGATTCAGCTTGGCTTAACCACCAGATAGGTAAAGTGAAAGACCACGCCAAGACAGCTTGAAACAGAAAGAAAAAAAAGTGATTCCGGTGGGCTTTCTCTCCCCAATACTCTCTCAGATATCGATAACGCCCGTCTTCAGGCTTTGAAAATACTCGAGAAGATAAATGTAAAAATAACCGTAAATACCATAGAGACATTAAACTGGCTGCCAATATGCGAATCAGTAAAGAGCCATCCATTTGCCAGGCGTAGAGAATGGGTAATGTGACCATTAATGCTGACCAGATCACATCAACCACACCGGCATTATTAGTTTTACCTTCATAAAGCCAAGCAAAATACATGGCGATCATGGCAATCAATAAAGCAGACCAAATCATGACGTGCTCTCCTCTCTATTTCGCAGTCTATTAGCAATATGCATGGCAACCGGTATCCAAATAGCCCAACTTAAAGCAACAGCTATTAAGGCTAATAAAGGCTCGTTTAATATGATTGCACCCGCCCTAGCCCCCGCATAATAGGACAACGGAGCTGCAATGAGTGAGAGTACGGAAAGCCATAAAAGGCGGTGATTTAGCCAGCTCATTGAATGATTTAAAGTCAACATAAAGTTAATCCAAAGGCAACCAATCCATAACGGTGCTACAGAGGAGAAATAGATGTCTGAATAGTCAATCCAGTGCAGATTAAGCCAGATAGAATCGATTGTCATGCCAATAACAAATCCGATCAGTACTAGTGTTAGATCGGTTAATTTGCAGCGGCTGTAAAAAATCTGCACAACAGCAAAAAAGAGTACAGCAGGAATCGCTAAGAAGCTTTTATTACTGGCAGCAGAGAAAATAGCAATAAACCAGACCAGTTGGAATGCAACAAAGTTGAGAATATTAGCCACTTAAGGTAACCATTGTTGGCGACGATTGGCCTGCTTACTGAACAATAAATGCACATCACTGATACTACGCTCTATAAAACCACCCTCGCAGTAACATAAATAGAATTCCCACATGCGAAGAAATGGTTCGTCGTAACCCAATGTTCGTACTTGGTCGATATTAGAAAAAAAGCGCTCGCGCCACTCTCGCAATGTAGTGGCATAACTCGTTCCAAGATCTTCTAGATTAATGAGTTTTATCTCTGCTTTTGCTGCCGAATTTACTAACACACTTACACAGGGAATAAAGCTACCTGGAAAGATAAATCGTTTAATAAAATCAACTGATTTAACCGCTTGCTCATAGCGATGATCTTCAAGTGTAATAGCTTGAATGATGGCTAAGCCTTCCTCCTTCAATAAGTCACTGCAACGTTGGAAGTATTCATCAATGAAATGGTGACCTACCGCTTCAACCATCTCAATAGAAATCAACTTATCATATTGTCCGTCTAAGTCACGATAGTCCTGAAGTAGAACAGTGACTTTGTCTTCAAGGCCGCATTCAGCTACTCGCTTGATAGCATAGTCATACTGCTGCTGAGAGATCGTGGTGGTGGTCACCTGACAGCCATAATTCAATGCGGCATATACAGCACAGCCACCCCAACCTGTTCCAATTTCCAATAAATGATCGCTAGCTTGCAAATCTAACTTGTCGCACAACCTCGCCAACTTTTGACTCTGAGCCTGTTCAAGTGTGTCATTCTCTGAGTAATAAATCGCCGATGAATACATCATGTGATCTTTATCGAGAAATAATTCAAACAGGTCATTACCCAAATCGTAATGGGCAGAAATATTTTTACGGCTACCATCACGGGTATTTTTTCTGAACCAATGAACCGCTTTCATAACAGAGCCAGTGAGCCTTGCCATACCCTTTTCCATGCCATCCACTAGATCTCTGTTTCTGACTAATAACTGAATCAAGCCTGTTAAATTATCTGTTTGCCACTCAGCCTGCATATAGGACTCCGCCGCACCAACAGAACCGCCAAAAACAACAGCCTCAAAAAAGTGGGCATCAGATATGTATATTTGAATATTGAGATCGGAGGTCAAATCACCAAGCTGAATTTTTTCATCTTCTAAATGAAGTGTTATGGCCCCATTTGTGATGCCTGATAGTTGTTTTAATAACAAATATCGACACACACGGCTAAAGCGTGTCGCTCTATTAGTGTGTCCATTCACCAAAGTAGTGGGTGATGTCATACTCTATCCTCATCAGTTTCTCTAGCATTCACCTGCTGGCTAGTGGGATTATTTTTAGGATGTTCAAAAACAGGAATTTTTTTTAACCATAATTTAAATGCATGCCAATAGATTCGCCAAACCACACGCATTGTCTGAAGTGGGAACTCAAGCGGTAATTGATTCATAGCTTTTGGTGAAAGTGTTTCTGCGGTTAACACCATACTGGCTGTGAACTGCTTTTCGTCACCTCTGTATGACTGCATAAGAATGTTCAAAGTCTCTGATGACCAATTGAACTGCCAGTTGTATTGAATATCCATTGGCATAAATGGCGAGATATGGAATTTTTTATCAAACTCTGATGTTAATTCGCTGACGTTTTGTTGAGAGGCTTTCAGCACATATGCATGTCTCTCATTCCAGGGGGTATTGTTGATATCGGCCAGAATATACACCAGCTCATCATCGTTGTTTACGCAGAAATAAAAACTCACAGGATTAAACACAAAACCAAAATATCTGGGATGAGTTAATAAATAGACTTTGCCACTAAATTGTTCACCAAGGCGTTGGAATATGAGCGATTCGATAGCTGTTTTTAAATCACCATTGTGTCGACCTAAATAGTCTTTACGATAAAAACTAATGAAGTTAAATCGATTGAATGACCACCAGCGACTTTGCTTGAGTGTATTAGCTAATTCATCTACATCAAACATAACCATGGCAATCGGGTAAGAAAACTGATGATGCCGAGGTAAAATTCGATGGTGATCAACACGCCCTTTCATTAATGCTGTTTTAAACATCAACACGCCTTTTAGCGATCTGGTCAACGACTCTGAGAGCACTTTTAACACCATCCTCATGGAATCCCCATCCCCAATAGGCTCCACAATAATACGTATTGTTATGACCTGAGATGTCCGACCAGCGCTTTTGTGTTTGTAGTGTTTTTTCTGTGTACACAGGGTGAGCGTAATGTCTTTCTAAAAAGACTTTTTGTGGATCAACCCGGTCAGCAGAGTTGAGTGATACGATCAGTTCAACAGGCGCATCTAAATTCTGTAATGTGTTCATGTGATAGGAGACTGTACATTTGTTCCTGAGGGATGGACCAATATGTACGTTCCAACTTGCCCATGCCGCTGGATTGGGAGGTAAGATTGATTCGTCAGCGTGCAATTGCATATGATTATCTTGGTATTCAATGTTTCCTAAAAGCACGGCTTCATCAGTGGTCGGATCACCTAATATATTGAGCGCCTGATCTGAATGACAGGCCAAGATGATGGCATCAAATTGATGCTCGGCTTCATGGATATTAAAACTAACCCCATTAGTGTTGCGTTGGATATTATTTACAGGGCTCGAAGTATGAACCTTACCCTTAAATCGTTCACTGAATTGTTTGATGTATTGATTAGAACCACCTTTGACTACTCGCCACTGAGGTCTAGCACCGAGTGAAAGCATTTTATGGTTAGCCATAAATGAGACTAAATACCTGATTGGCATATTCATCAAACTTGTTGAAGGTCCGGACCATAAGGCACAAGCCATAGGAATTAGATGATCATTAACAAAAATGTCGCTGTAACGGTACTGTTTTAGATAATCGCCAACAGTAAGCTGATTATCGTCTTTTAAAACCTTTGGGGCTTGACGATAAAAACGCACAAGCTCTGACAACATCCGATAGAAACTAGGGTTAACCAAATTCTTACGCTGACAGAATAGTGTGTTCAAACTCGCGGCATTATACTCAAGCCCAGATTGTTCATTGAAAACACTAAAGCTCATCTCTGTATCGCTGGCTTCAACGTCTAATGCTGATAGCAAACGACAGAAATTAGGATAATTGTAATCGTTAAACACAATAAATCCGGTATCAACTGACCACGTTTTCCCCAAGATATCAACATCATGTGTGTCCGTGTGACCGCCCAAATAATCATTGGCTTCAAACAGCTCAACCTCATGCTGTTGGCTTAGATACCAAGCGGCAGTTATACCTGAAATACCAGCCCCAATGACAGCTATACGCATGATTTATCCTTCGCATTGGTAAAGCCTCGATCACGCTTTTCTGGAGAGACCGTTTTCACATCCCAAATTAAATGACATTTTTTCATCAATAGTAGGAAGTAAAAGCTAATATCGATTTCCCACCAATAAAAGCCTTGTCTGGCTGATGCTGAATGGTAGTGATGATTGTTATGCCAACCTTCCCCCAGAGTCATTAGAGCTAACAGAAAATTATTTCGGCTATCGTCACTTGTATCGTATCGACGACTCCCCCAGTGGTGGGCTAGTGAATTGATCAGTAAGGTGGCATGAAGCAACACAACCGTTGAGATGAAATATCCCCACACCACTAATTGCCAGCCGCTGGTTTGTAGAGCTGGATTGATAAGATTTAACCATTCCCCCACAAAATACAAAGTGATGGCAAGTACAATCGGTACAAAAACGTCAAAACGATCTAAGTACCTTAATTCGGGAAAACGCGCTAATTCGGGGACCAAGTTGTAGTCAGCTTGAAAATGTTTTTTACTCAGGAACCACCCCATGTGGCTCCAGATGAAGCCACGTTTGGGAGAATGTGGATCGTTATCTGTGTCAGCGTGCCGGTGATGGTAGCGATGGTGTGCAGCCCACCACAGGGGTCCTCGTTGAGTAGCACTTGCCCCGATAACTGCAAACAGAAACTGACAAAAACGGGAGGTTTTGAATGATTTGTGGGCAAAATAACGATGGTAAAAAGCCGTTATAGCAAACATACGAATGAAATAGAGACAAATAGCAATGCTGATCGCGATTGGAGTTACGCCGACCCAAATAACAGCGATACAGCCTAGATGAAGCAAAATAAAAGGCACGATTCTCATCCAATCAACACTATCACCTTGCTGTTTGTTATCGTCATGTGATTGGCTATCAAACCAGGAACGTATTGCTTTCATAAAAAGGTCTCTTAGGAGTGACTACAGCCTATTTACAAATCCGTGAATTTGATGTGAAACAAGCAATAATGCGGGGTTCACTCCATTTTCACACACCGAACGATTTAATCAACATCTACTAACTTATTGTGTATTTTTCTTCAGCCTAAGAGCTATCTAATGTCGCTACTCCGCTATACACTCATCATGTGTTTGTCTTTACCAATGTCTGTTTCTGCCAATGAATTCGAAAAGTTCGTCAAGGCATCAGACGTCACAATGAATAATTGTCAGCAAACCAGCATTTCGGTTATGGCCTTTATTAACGTCGCTGATGTGGGGTTTTTTATGCCTGACTGTCAGCAAAGACCTGCCTACTCAGGAAATAAACAATTATCATTTATTTACCATCGTTCAATCGACGCCGAAGACTTTGTTGAAGCGGCTGAAACACTAATTAAAAGAAATGTATCAGCAGACATCTACCAGCAAATTGAACCAGATTTAAACCAATTCAACTCAGGATATGAAGATGTAGATGAGGGCGATCGTTACGATATTCGTCTGATAACTGACGAACTTTTTTTGCTAAAAAACAACAAAATATTGGCAAAAAGTAACTCTGCATTATTGGGTGAAATGTACTTTCGAATATGGTTTGGTGAGAAGCCATTTAAGCAGGACATCAAATCTAAGCTGCTTACACCAAAATAAGCCTAGTCTTGTATTTGTGTTTTTTTCTCTGTGTGACAAGCTATCATCAACACTATAAAGCCGACTACTATGCCAGGTAAGCCTTCGTAGATAGCTTCATGCAAACCAAAATAACGCCAAACGAGAGCAACACTTAACCCTATTAACATAGCCACAATAGAGGATCTCTGAGATGGCTTAAAACCTAAGCACAATGAAATTAGTAGTGGGCCAAAAGCACTCGCTAGAGCAGCCCAGGCAAATATCACGAGATTAAAAACGCTTTGATTACTACTCAATGCGAGTAAAAGAGCAACAAACACGATCACTACGGTTGCCAACTTCAGAAACAGTGGTCTTTCGATGTTTTGTGGCAGAAGATCATGGGTTACAGCAGCTGAACAATTAAGCACTAACGAATCTGCAGTGGACATGGTAGCCGCAAATATTCCAGCCAATACCAGCCCCACCATCACAGGCGAAAACAACTGCATTGCCATCGTCGGTAAGGCCAATTCAGCATCAAAACTAGCGGTTTCTCCCAAATAGACTCGTGAGAGCATACCCACACCAGTAGCCATGCAGTAAAAGGCTGTAAACCAAACGTAATACCAGATACGTGCTTGACGCATTTTACCTTGCTGATTGAGAGCCATGAATCTCACCATAATATGAGGTTGACCAATAACGGAAAAACCAGCAAACATCCAACTGAGTGCAAACAGAACCACTCCAGTCAGACCTGCAAAAGCAAGATCCTGAGGGAATAGGTCTAAAAACCCATCAATTAAACTCATCTGTTGGACAGCTCCATCAAATCCGCCCATAGAAATAGTAGTAACAATCAACATACTTGCCATTGCGACGATCATCACAACCGACTGAGCAGCATCAGTCCAGATTGAGGCCCTGATTCCTCCCGCAAAGCAATATAAGGTCACCATAACAGCGCCAATAATCGCACCTGCGTATGCAGGCCAGTCCAGTAATACTTGTAATGCTTTACTACCAGCGACTAACTGAGCCCCTGCATAAGCAAGCAGAAATACAAGAGAAATAAGGGCTATCAGGCGTTGAAGGGTGACATCATTTTGTCCATACCAGTGGCTCAACACACCGGCATAACTAGACTCAGAAGTATTGTGAGTGGCTTTTCGTAAGCGTGAATGAACAAACGTTGACGCAATGAAATCACCGAGTATCCAGCCTGTTACCATCCATATAGAGGCTAATCCTGTGGTATAGGTATAACCGATGACACCAATAAACATGTAACCACTATTATTAGTTGCCACCGCTGACAATCCAACTAGACTCGGCGGAATATCACCACTTGCTAAATAATAGTCTTTTTTGGTGCCTCTGCTAAAAAAAGCTGAGCTCAGGCCAATTGCAACAAATACAACTAGGAAGCCTATAAAACTAAGTACCACAAGATTTCCTTCACTTACTGTTTGGCTAATTAATGCACTAGCTTTCGGTGCTTGGACTCAACACACTCTCTAATTCGGGATGCGCTTTTAGAGGCTGCAATGCAGGATCCATTAAGCATTGCTCGCGGTATGTCTCACTTCGCTGAATAGCTTGTTTGAGATAGCGTAATGCCTCATCAAATTGTTTCATTGTTGTATGCGCACATGCTAATTGATAAAAAGCGTGCCCATTATCAGGATCCGATTCTAACGCTTGATGACATAGGTTTGTCGCCCACTGGGGTTCATCTAATTCCAATACGGCGTCAGCCTTGTAGGTCAACGCTTCTACATCGTATGGTCTGATGCTCATAATTTGGTCATAGACGGCGATTTTATTAGCCGGATTCGACTCTTGGCCTGCTCGTAACCATAAAGATTGAACTTCTTGAGTGTGTTCAATCTTCTCTCTATTTTCTTCGATTTGTTGGGTCTCTTTACTCAGCTGCTGCTCTATCGCACGGAGACGTTTTTCGTATTCATTAATCAAGCTATTAATTTCTTGGTCAGCCAAGGTATGAACACGCTCTTTAATTTCTCTGATCGAAGACCAACCCACCAACACTAATACAGAAGAAGCGGCAGCGATAAGATAGAAAAAATAGGTAACCGTGTCAGTGGCATAGGTGACAGCGCGATCGGCTGCCGATAATTCTTTGTCTACTACCATTTGAATCATTTCAGAGCGTTGAGCAGCCATATCCGTTCTGAGTTGTTTAAGATCATCCAAAACGTAGCGTTCAATAAACGGTGTATAGAGGGGTTTATCGAGCTTACCCACATCAGTTTTCATTTGCTCTTGAGTGGGTAAGTTTGAAGCTGTTTCCTGCTCAGCCAGTAGCTGAACAGGAGTAAGCATACATACAAAGGCTATGACAGCTAAGATGCGAGGCATATGGCTCTTCCATGGTCATGAATTTCTACCAATACGCTGTGCAAGCTCTTGATAGCATCATCATAATCTGCTTCATTTATGATGAACTGCATATCGACTTGACGCATCGATTGGTGCATAGCAAGTACACTAATATTCGCTTTGGCTAACGCACTTACGGTTTTGGCTAAGATACCAGGTATTTTCATATCGCTGCCAATGGCAGAAACAATAGCGACTTTTTGTTGATTAATTTCAGCATCAACAAACCGTTCCTCAAGCGCATTTCTAATACGTTTAATCGTTTTCAGATTCGCTGATAGGTAATGAGTAATCGTATTAGCATTAATGTCTTTTGAAATGATGTGTGCTCTAAAACGTTTAATCGTAGCTAGAATTTCACTATCGTAACGATCAATATTGCCTGCCATATCTTGATCGAATAGCTCGAATGCATATACACCTTTACAGCCTGCAATGATCTCAACACACGGGGTGGAGCTCACGTAATCCCCCGTGATTAATGTACCCGCATGTTCTGGTTCAAAGGTATTGCGAACACGCAATGGAATTTCATCACGACGTAACCCCTTAGCCGCTTTTGGATGGATAGCTTCCATACCTAGATTAGCTAACTGGTCAGCGACGTCATAGTTTGTCCGACCGATAGGCACAGCATTATCCTCACCTACTAATCGAGGATCGGCACTACTCAGATGGAACTCTTTATGAATAATTGCTTCATTTGCTTTGGTCAACACAGCCACTCGACTAAAACTCATTTCGCTATAACCGCGGTCAAATGTTGACATCAAACCGTCGTGACTATGAGCATAGCCAGTAACGATGGGTAATTCAGTTTCGAGATCAATTTTTTCAAATGCCTGAGCGATACGTTCGTCTAAAGAAATATGCTGATCGGTTTTCCAGCCTGTCAGATCGACAAACTTTGCGTTAATTCCATCACGTTGAAGTAATTGCGTCATATTCCATGCACTGTGTGCTTCACCGATACTTGCCAACATTTCACGAACCGTTTCTAAATGTATATCCAATGCAAAATGTCCATGCTGACACAAGCGTTGGAGATCAGCCAAACAACGTTCGGTATCATCTAGCCGCTCTAGGATGAAATCATTCGCTTTGTCTAAATTCTCTTTTTTCTTATAAAACGTCGCGTTGATATCAAATATTTTTTGTTTCAATTCAGCTAAGGATGTTTTCCAGCTTTCATCATTTAAGCCACTAGCAAACAAGCCGTATACACCTGCTTGACCTGTTTTTTTATGTTCCAGCAGCATATCGGTAATGCCACCATATGCAGAAACGACAAAAATGCGATTGTAGAGTGAGTCGTTATGAACAGGTTTCAGAATAACATTGTCACGAACTGCAACATAGTTACTCATTGAAGTACCGCCTATTTTTTCAACCGTGTGAAAACTCATTGTGATATCTCTATTTCATCCTTTATTGGATTTACTTATTCCATCAGCAGATACACTGAATGCTATCGCTGATAAGTTTGATATTGATATACAGCAGCCTGAATGGGCCACTGTATTCGATAAGGTGAGGTTTTACCCCTTGATGGTGTCAGCTTCTAACTCGTAAGCACCATCTTTATTGTGAACTTCAGTTCCATGAAGCGGTGGATTGAATACGCAGGCTAGCTTCAATTCCTTAAACGCACGCAACATGTGTTTGTCATGCTTATCTAAGTTATAAAGTGTTCCTGGCGTAATTGGATATTTTTTGCCATCGTCCAATGTTTCAACTTCACCTTCGCCACTGATGCAATAAACCGATTCTAAGTGGTTTTGATAATGCATTCTGAAGTCAGCACCTTCAAAAATAGTGGTGATATGGAAAGAAAAACCCATATTGTCATCTTTCAATAACAAGCGTGTGCTATCCCAATTCCCATTTGGATCTACAATTTTACGGTCTGTTTGTTCTGCTTCTTGTAACTGCCTTACCAGCATGTCATTTCCTCTATTACTAATTGAAAATTTTTCATGTAATCATAGAGAGGAATGGCTTCCTCTCTACTATGGTATTTGAAATTTAGTTATGCATTTTTTCCACTTCATCACTTACTGAGTAATCACCTTCAAAGTAATCTTTCTCTTCAGGAATTTCCTCAGCCTTAGCGCATATTTCCTTAATAGACTGCTCAAGAATATCGATACCTTTTTCAAGATTTTCCTGCTTGATGGTCAATGGGCATAAGAATTTCACTACGTGATCTTCTGTACCACTTGTTTCGATAATTAAGCCTTTTTGGAAAGCATGATGTGTGATGGCACCAGCCAGTTCACCACTGACGCAGTTAATGCCTCTAAACATACCTCTACCGTGAGAGTTAAAGTTACCTTCTCCGTACAGCTCGACAATTTTATCTACGCGCTGGGCAATGTAATCACCTTTGGCTTGGACTTCTTTTGCGAACTTATCATCTTTCCAGTAGTTATCAAGAGCCGCTTTTGCGGTAATAAATGCGTGGTTGTTACCACGGAACGTACCGTTATGCTCGCCTGGTTTCCATTGATCAATTTCTGGTTTCATCAGCACGATGGCAAATGGTAAACCATAGCCACTTAATGACTTAGATACAGTAACGATATCTGGATATATACCAGCTTCTTCAAAGCTGAAAAATGTACCCGTTCGGCCGCAACCTGCTTGAATATCATCAATAATCAGTAAGACTTCGTGTTTTTTACACACTTCAGACAAACTCTTAAGCCACGTTAACGAGCAGGCATTGATACCACCCTCACCTTGAACAGTTTCTACGATGACAGCAGCGGGTTTATCAACACCACTGCTAGAATCAGAAAGCACTTTGTCTAAGTAATTAGTTGTGTCTACGTCGTCACCCAAATAACCATCATATGGCATGCGTGTAGCACCACCTAGGCTGATACCCGCTCCACCACGATGATGACCATTACCGGTTACAGCAAGTGAACCTAGCGTTTGACCGTGCCAGCCATTTGTAAATGAGATGACATTCTCTCTTCCCGTATATTTACGCGCAGTTTTTAATGCAGCTTCAACGGCATTGGTACCAGTAGGGCCTGTAAACATAACGATGTAATCAAGATCACGTGGTTTTAGAATATTCTCATTAAAGCTTTCGAGAAACTCACCCTTGGCACGAGTATGAAGATCTAAACCTTGCGTAATACCATCGTTTTGAATGTATTCAACTAACTTACCTTTGAATAAGTCGTTGTTATGTCCATAATTTAATGAACCTGCACCTGCCAAGAAATCAATGTATTCATTGCCTTCTTCATCATAGATAAACTCATCTTTTGCACGATTAAACATACGTGGAAAAGAGCGTGCGTAAGATCTGACTTCTGATTCGATTTCTTCAAAAATTTTCATATAAATTTCTCCTGATAATAATCGTAGTTTGCTGTGAAAATTGGGAGCTGACTAAAGCTCAAATGGACCAATTTTTACCAGCATTTCTGTTTCATGTTCACCTGCGAAGTGTGCATCTCGCTCAAACATAACTGTGCTGTTAAGCGGCGCATCCAATTTCTTAGCAAGGCTCTCGAAAAGTGCCCATGATGCTTTGTTATCCGGTGTTATGGTGGTTTCGATGAAAGTAACTGATTTTGTAGCTGTTCGGTTTAGTATATTTTTTAGCATTCGGCTAGCAAGCCCTTTACCCCTAGCCTCTTCACCCACTGCCACTTGCCATATGAACAAAGTTTGTGGGTTGTCAGGAAGTAAATAAGCAGAGATAAAACCTACAATCTTGCCATCAAGTTCAGCAGCCACAGATGTAGATGAAAAATGACTGCTCTGGAGCAGGTTGCAGTACATCGAATTAGTATCTAGCGGTGGGCATTGTTCAATTAGTTTGTAAGCTGCTGCACCATCTTTTGATGTCGGTGCTCGCAGTGTTATGAGATCGTCCGTTTCATTTTGATTCATTTATTAATAGCTCTATTATTTATATGTCTATTGGATTTAATCACAAACAATAACGACAAATTAGAGCTTGTCGGCTGCTAGAGCAGCAGTAACGTGTAATTTACACTTTTAACGTTACATTGTTTAAATGTGAATATGTATAGTACACTAAATAAAAATAAAGTCCAGCCAGCAAATAAACTATAAATAGTATTGATGACATAACAGTTACATTGGTCTTCATTACAAAAATAGTGAGTTATTTATGTGTATTCAGCTGTCTGGCCTCTGGTTTATCTACTACCAAGTAATACCTGTGATCAGAGTTTTATTATCAAATATGAATGGAAAATTATGAGTAAAACTGTCGGTTTAAATTTGGAAGCGGTTTATAATCTTGACCTTTCTGATGAACAAAAGGATCACCTGTTGAATCAAATTGAAGAAGTATTGGTCGCCCTCCGACGTGTTATCAGAGCAACTGATTTACACTCAAAATTTCTTGCAAAAACAACGGGACTTACTGCACCGCAAATCTTACTATTACAAAGCTTAAGAGATAAAGGGCAAATAACAATTGGCGAATTGGCGAATGAAATGAGTCTAAGCCAAGCAACAGTGACGACTATCGTTGATCGACTAGAAAAACGGAAGCTTTTATTTAGACAACGATCTGAAACCGATAAAAGAAAAGTTCATGCTCACCTTACTGATGAAGCCATTGAGCTACTGAAGAATGCCCCCATCCCATTGCAGGACCAATTCACTCGCCAATTCGGTGATCTACAGGAGTGGGAGCAAACGATGATAATCTCAGCATTAAAGCGCGTAGCACAAATGATGGATGCCCAACATATAGACGCAGCTCCAGTTCTAGATATTGGGTTATTAGATAGGCACGACACAGAGATTGAAAGTCATCCTGCTTTTAAAGTCAGACCTAAGTAAGCTTGATACTATAGGTTGTATTTGTATTATGGAGCGGGATTTGAATAACGCGTGTGAATAGCATTAATTTTCTCCATAACTTCACTGCTTAATGTGATATTTTGACTGTTTATATTTGATTCCAATTGGGTCAGAGAGGTGGCTCCAATGATGTTCGCAGTCACAAATGGTCGAGAACTGACAAATGCTAATGCCATTTGAGCAGGATCCAAATTGAACTCCTTTGCAAGGTTAACATAGGCCGTTGTAGCTTCAACAGCATTTATAGAGCTGTAACGCGAATAGTGAGGCCACAAAGTCAATCGTGCATTATCAGGTTGCTCATTTAAGTACTTTCCGCTTAAAACACCAAACCCAAGGGGCGAATAAGCTAATAACCCCACTTGCTCACGGTGACTTATTTCAGCACAGCCTACTTCATAAGTTCTATTAAGTAAGCTGAAGGGATTTTGCACACTAACACATAGAGGAAGATTCATTGCCTTTGCAGTTGTGATGAACTGCATCATTCCCCATGGCGTCTCATTTGATAAACCAATATGACGTATTTTCCCGGCTTTTACTTGGGTTTCAAGCGCTGTCAAAGTATCGACCATTGACGTTAAGTTTTCCTCTTCACTATGAATTTCAAACCCTAAGCGGCCAAAATAATTCGTATTTCTTTCTGGCCAATGCAGTTGATAAAGATCCACATAATCTGTGCGTAACCGCCGAAGACTATCATTTAACGATTGTGCAATAAAATCATTTGTATATCGTGTATTTCCACCACGAATATGGTTTACCCATTCACCACCTGGACCTGCTATTTTTGTGGCTAAGACAATGTCATCACGTTTTTGGCGTTGTGTTAACCAGGAGCCAATAATCTGTTCTGTCACGCCATAAGTTTCTGCTTTTGGAGGAATAGAATATAACTCAGCTGTATCAATAAAATTCACTCCATTTGCTAAAGCAAAATCTAACTGTTCGTGCCCCTCATGCTCTGAATTTTGTTGACCGAATGTCATCGTACCTAGACATATTTCACTTACTGATATATCAGTGTTGCCTAATTTGTTGTAATTCATTAATTTTCCATTTTCATCTGAGTCTTAATAGCTAGTCTATCTTTTTTCAAAGATAAAAAAAGGGTGGCATCCCGCCACCCTACTCCAAAACGGAGATTTGCACAGATAGGTTGCCAACGTACAGGTCAGTGAACGCTGGCACTAAATATGACTTAGGAACGAAGCAAATTATCCATTGGAAAATACGAATAATAAATAATAGTGAATGAGTTGTTTTCAATGAGTGAGATCATTTCTTTGAGGAAAATAAAGCTGGCTAATCGGGGGTAAGCCAGCTTTATTTTATAGGTTGGAGTGAACTGTTGATGATAGTTCAAGATAGATGTTATCAACCCAGTGAGAAAATTCTGTGAAAACAGTTTTTATCTTTCTACTCATCAAGAATCAACAGCCAAACCTAATTCTCAGCAATATCAAGACTATTTTATTCAAGTGCATAACATAAGCAATAAATATTCATACGGTGTAATCATTGCATGAAGAAGTGTTCATAATTAATCTTTTTGTTTTCATGGTGGCTTTTATTAAATTTATTAATTAAGTCAGTCACATAGCAATAAAGGCTATCGTTCGCCCAGAAAGATAGGTTGAGTGAGCAGACACATTTGGTGCATATAACGCTCATCAAGTGGGCAACTATAAGGAAATAAAATGCAGTCTTTAGCATTACTTAAACCGATCCAATCTATCCTATGGAGTGTTGCACTTCTTCTATTGGGTAATGGCTTAATCAGCACCTTATTAACACTGCGTGGTACCTCAGAGGGATTTTCCAGTATCGTAATGGGTGCCATTATGTCAGCCTATTTCATCGGCTTTATTTGTGGTACGTGGGTTAGTGGTCGCCTCATTAGGCGAATGGGTCATATCAGAACGTTCGCTTTTTGTGCCTCGGTCTGCGCCACGACGACTCTAATGCACATCATGATAATTGATGCTTGGGTCTGGGCTGGGTTACGTTTTTTTTATGGGTTAGCCTACATCACATTAATGACTGTTATTGAAAGCTGGTTAAATAGTCAGGCAGCACAACACGAGCGCGGTCGAGTTTTTGGATTTTACATGGTGGTAAATCTTGGAGCATTGGCCATTGCACAACAACTTCTCCACTTAGACTCACCTGATAACTTTCTGCTATTTGCCATTGTATCTATCGTCATCAGCTGGGCCATCCTACCACTGAGCCTAACGAGAAGAAATCAACCCAATATCAGTTCTGAAAAACCTAAGAGTAGTCTTAAGCATCTTTTATCAATAGCACCTCTATCGGTTGTCGGATCTACACTATCAGGTTTAGCAATGGGGGCATTCTGGGCAATGACACCAATCTACGCTACACAAGTTGGATACGGCATAAGTGATATTGCATTAATAATGAGTATTACTATTCTAGGTGGTGCCGCATTACAAATCCCAATTGGCCGTTATTCTGACAAACATGATAGACCTAAAATCATCACATGGGTCGTTATGTTAGCCGCACTGCTCGCCCTGCTAATGGCCATTGCACCATCAAAACTCACTTTATTAGCTATCTACTTCTTATGGGGAGGCCTGTCATTTTCGATCTATCCATTGGCTGTCGCTCAATTGATCGATCAATTACATCCTGATGAAATTGTATCGGGCTCATCAGACATGCTCGTACTGCACGGCGCAGGTTGTGCCTTTGCTCCCGTTTTATCAGGTGGCTTAATGTCTTTAATTGGCTCTTACGGATTACCCATTTATATTGGTAGTGTATTGGCTATTTTAGGTTGTTATACGATTTACCGACGTCATAAGGTTGTCGATCTTGTGAGTGGAGAGAATGCACACTTTGAACCAATGGTTCAGACCAGTGCACAAGCTTTGAGCATGATATTCAATCAATCACAGGGTGATTTATTTGATGATCCAAGTTTTTACCAAGAGGATGAGCGTCATCGGATTATCAATGAATTAAGGAAGAGTGGTTCTTGATTTACTTGAGGAACTAGATAATTCACTAAAATGGTCGGGACAGAAGGATTTGAAACTTCAACCCCAAAAACAATTGTTATACATATCATTAACTTACAAAACAAAACCCAGGTTTATGGCTGTTTCCTGGCTGTAAAAACAAAACCTACAAAAATCCTACCTGCCCCTTCATCTTTAAACGTTTTGAAAAATTAACCTCTAGCATCTGCAACCTGCTCTCCTCTCTTATTAACTCTCACACGAAACGCTTCCAGATTTTCTATGTCGTCACTTAGTTCCTCTGGCGAAGGAGTTGGTAGTCGCCCTACTCGCATGGCTGCATCATGCTCGAATTTAGAACTTTTAGTCATTCCTGCATCGATTTCTGCATAGTCATCATCTGTCACGGTTACTCTTCTCAATCTAACGGTAGAGACGCCTTCACCAAATCGCTCAATGACTTTATTAAAAAGCACCTCTTCTATGCTCCTCTCCCAAGCTAGTCTTAAGTCGCCATAGCACCTTGATGTCATGAAACGATGTGATTCTTCATCACCTGCTAAATAAGCAGCTTGAACATCGGCTAACCTTTTACGTAACCTCTTTACACGCTCTTTTGTGCCAACCACATCAAAGGGCAACTCATCAGAGTGAACCCCAAACCCTTGAGGAGTTCTTCGAATATAATTTTTACAAATATTAGTTCCGATCTCTGCTGCTTTTTGTTCAATGATGCAAAGAAAGTAGATGTCATGTGTAAATATAATTACTTGGCGAGCTTTGGCTTCTATAGCTAGACGTTGGGCTACTTCCCATCTACGACGATGATCTAAAGATGAGACAGGATCATCAAACACCACACCACCTAAACCTTTGGCAAGCTTAACTTCAGCTAGAAATGAAGCAATTGCTATCGCTCGTTGCTCACCTTCACTTAGTATGGATGACGGTGCCTTCCCTCCTGGCACTTCTAAAACAAGTTTAAACTTTGTTCGTCCCCTTGAAGATTCAGGCTTCATTACCACCTTGAGTTCATGAACTTTTAGTTGCTTGAGCTCCTCATTCAGAGCATCAGCTAATTCTTGACTAGCAATTGTTTGAGAGAGATGAGTAGACTTTCTTGAAATACGAGCAGTATCCATACTCTCGATACATTTCTGAAGTTTTTGGCAATACTGATGCTTTTTTATGGCTTCCAAAACAGCTTCTTTGACTTCGAAAAGCTTATTTCTAGCATCTAATTCGGCTAACTCTAGCACCATTGCAGTTTTTGTTTTTTCATCGGCAGTAGCTTCTAGTGCTTTTGCCTGCATTAATAAGCTTTCAATATTTTCCGTCAATTTTTCTCTAGGGTCATGAGTAAGTTTTGGAACATCTGACCATTTAAGTTTATCCTCAGCCGCTTCAAGGATTTTGCTACGACGAAGTACAATTTCAGACTGCATAGACAAACATGTTTCAGCGAGTTCAGGATTAACCTCTCGCAACTCTTGAATCAACGCATCCTCAAGATTCAATTCAAGACTAGCATCTCTGATCAATTTATAAGCTCTTGCAGCATCTTTACGTGCATCTAATGCAGCTTTTTCCACTTCTTGCCCGATAAAAATATCAAATCTAACTAAGTTACTGGCGCCTAAATCACCAAGCTCATTTTGGCACAGTGGGCACTTTGAATTTTCGGGTAAATGAGGAAATTTATGCTCACCATGCGAAAGCTTTGCAAACTCTCTAGCAGCATCGAACAGGGTCTTCCACTCATCACTTCCAGTTCCCGGAAGTTGACCCGGAGTATCTTTAAACTCTGTAGCAGCGAGTTCTGCTGCTTTCTTTGCACTATTATATTTATGCAATAGCCTCTGAAGCTCAGAGAGCTTCTCCTCGTCTATTACTTTTACAGCATCTGCCATACGAGACTTTAGGCTCTCAAAACGGCTGGCTTTATGCCTGATTGCTTGTGCTTTTTGCTTAGGGTCAGCCTCAGCGAGTGTTTTATTGAGCAAATTTAACCTTTTCTGCTCCTGTTCGGAGAGTATGGCTAAAGCCTCGATGTCTTCTGCTTTAGTCTTGTTTAAGACTATGTTTTTAAGTGCGGCAGCTACAGCTGTCTGCTCAGACGTCAGTGACGAGTAGGCATTATCTGACGGTGCATTATTAGTTTTTTCTTTGGTAGCCCTACTCTTTAGTTCTACACATATTGATGCTAGCCCTTCAAGAATATCGAGTCCATATGGCACGTATGCATAGTCACCATGGTTATCAACATAAGCACGAGCGCAATGTGTATCAAAAATGGAAATATCTGATAACTCTTCTGGTGAGATCTTATCAGCACTCCAAGCTAATTCTAATGACTGGCCATCAATATTCGTCTCAAAAATAGCCTTAGCAACGCCGGTTTCTTTTGGTTCTAACTTTGCATTTGGCAGAATCGGTTCACTAGTGTCCCTTGCTCTACAGGCATGCTTGAATACACGTGAGTAGCCGGACTTTCCTGTACCATTTTCACCATAAATGACTGTCAGCCCATCTAGAGCAATGGGTAAACGTATACCTTCAGCTAGGGCGTTGACATTAACCAAGTCTCTCACTGCCTCGAGTTTTACAAGCCTTGTCGGATTCGGCTCTGCAGCAATTTCTTTATCCTGAAACTTGGTTGCTACCCGCCCCTCCTCATCAGGAATACCTACTTCTGCTTTTGCAAGTGCATAAAGATGGTTGAGCTGAGCATTAGACAAGCTACGATTGACGTAGAGTTTGGCAATAGCATCTTGTTGCCACTCAGGAAGATCTTTTGACCAATTCTGAATTTCTTTCAGGATAGACACCTAAACGCTCCTTATCTGATTTTTTCCATTCACAGGACTATATCATCAGGTCATTAACACCGCGCACCCAAATTTATTTATTCAGATTCATCTGAATAATTCACTAAAGTTTAGTGCTGATACTTCGTGCAGTTTCCAACAGGAATTATTGAAGTTTCGGTGTGGCTGTAAAATGGCTGTAAAAAGACCAAAAACAGCCATTCCTGAAGCATTTAGAAATTAAAATGGTGTAATAAGAAAACTCATAAAGCCAGTAAAAATAGGCTTTTACACGATTTTTACATTAGAGAATAAAGAGAGAAAATTGGTCGGGACAGAAGGATTTGAACCTTCGACCCCTTGCACCCCATGCAAGTGCGCTACCAGGCTGCGCCATGCCCCGACTGTATAGTTATCAATAAGTTTGTGCCATTGATAATTTTTGGAATAGTGTTTTCCGAAAAACCACTTTTCTAAGGCTTAGAATTTTACACTGCACACTCTCATATAACAATATCGAGGATTAGCAATCTGCTCCCCATCCAGGGGCATATTGTTGATGTCTCGAGATTAAATGCACTTCCGTTACCTTTTAAGAAGTACGGTATGAACCCAGCCCGGTGATTATTCGGGCAAAAAACAAAATCTTAAGCAGGAAAACATTAGGCTAGAACCGGTGTTTTTTTTAAGGTAAAAAAAAGAGGAGAGTCACAGCTATCGACAGGGGTAAGTGTTAATAGCCGAAACTCTCCCCAGTTTCCCAACGAGAGAATAGGGAATCAGAAGCAAATCAAATTTGTACCACTGGTTGATTTACTTTTAATCTTTTTACATTGATTTAGAAACAGCAAATACAACGCGTCCATCAGTGATGCTATCGCCGTAGATCTCTCCTGCATCATCATCAGAATTGATGTAATTGAGTGAAATATTCAATCCAGCAAGATCTTTACTGATACCAATGTTCATATCTTTGGCCGAATCAGGATTTCCTCTACCAAAAACATCTCTGTCATAATTGTAGTAACCGAAAGTCGTTTCAAAATTAATACCTGCCAGCATGGGGTATTCAAAACCAATTGAATAGTAAGTGCCTCTATCATTCGAGTTATAAACGTCATCAGAGTGAGCAACACCAAGACTGAAAAAGCTATAACTCAATGAGGCATAAATTTCGTTCCAATTACCACCGTCAGTCCCTGGGTATACGTAACGGAGAACACCAAGATCATATGAAATATCTGTGTCACTGAATTCTCCAGCAACGCCAGCGTAAACATCCATCTCGATGTGAGCTTGATCATTATTGATTTCAAAATCGACGTTGGATGCCCAAGCCCCGGCATACACTCCACTGGCGTGTTGATAGTCAAAGCTTCCTGATAAGGCAGGTTCATTATCCGTTTGAGAATAGCCACGCCAGACATAATCACTTCCCAACGCTACTGATGCGCTGGTTGCATGCTGATCATCTTCAGATTGCCATGCAAATGCCGACGAGGATGCTAGCATGACCGAAAAGGCTATTAGGTATTTCGTAGTTTTCATTAATTCCTCATATCCGTGATTGAATGATTTAGGCCTCCTACTGTAAGCAGAGTGAGACCCGATATTTGCGTTGTGAAAGAATAAATATACTGATGATGTCGAGATGACAGTATCTAATTTCGGCAAGACCGTAAGCATCAGGCTCATGAGAAATAGAAACCACAGAAAGTAATTCAAGCAGCATCTTAAAACCTCTGAACTAAAGAAATAGTCAACTGTCTCTCAATAATCAATCAAGGCATCAACATTGAACAAACAAACGCTGGCTTGGCCACTTAAACCGCTACTATTGATTGCGGTTATTGTTGCTTCATTAATGGCGGCTTTTATGTTCGCCAAGTTTGGTAGCGGTAACAAAATCACGGCTCAGGATTTTGTTGACCTTCAGCAGGGAAAACTCGTTTACGAAGGGTTTCGGCGTGCTCACGCAAAGGGTTTTTGTATAGGCGGCGTATTGCAGTCTAACGGCAACCTCGCGCAATACACTTCAGCTTATTTTTTCTCCAGAAAAAACACGCCTTTTACCGGACGTATCTCCATTGCTGGGAATAATCCCACCGCACCAGACTTGAAAGCTCCTGTAAGAAGCCTGGCACTGAGTCTTTCATCTAAAAATGAAGTCTGGCGAACAGCGATGAACACACCTCCTGTCATGGCTGTTAGAAACCCGTATGATTTTTACCAGCAACTCCTTGCTCTCGCTCCTGACCCAACAACCAATGAACGTGATCCAAGCAAAATAAGAGACTTCTTCGATGAGCATCCTGAAAGTAAAGCTTTCAGGACATGGGCATCTGAATATTCGCCTAAGAACAGCTTTGCAGAAGAGACTTATCACAGTATCAATGCTTTCTATCTGATCAATAATAAAGGTAACAAACAAGCTGTCCGATGGAGAGTAAGCCCTCCAATTGATGCACTAGCAGCAGCCGATTTAGACACATCAAATAATGATGCACTTCAAGATGAGTTTTTTAATCGTCTCAAAGCAGGAAATGTAAAATTTGATCTGATTTTCACTTTTGCTACAGCCGAAGACAATGTGACTGATCCAACACAAGCCTGGCCCTCTTCTCGCAGAGAAGTCATAGCTGGTCAACTACTCATCACAGATGCGACGCCGCAGAAAAACAGCATATGCAATGAAATCAATTTTGATCCATTGGTTCTTCCGACCGGGATTGAGGCTAGTCAAGATAAGATCCTTGGAGCACGCTCATCGGCTTATGCAGAGTCATACAGAAGGCGTGCAAAAGAGCATTTATTAAGACTGTCTGAGTAACACCTATGAACTCTCCAAATACATCAATCAAGTCATACAATCTAGTCATGAAAGTAATTCACTGGGGGATGGCATTGCTTATTTTTTCTCTGATTTTTGCTGGTCTATCTATGATCAGAAGCTTAGAGCCATGGCAGCCTACATTATTGAGTATTCATAAAAACTTAGGGGTGATTGCTTTCATCGCTGTTTTGGCGCGGCTGTTAGTCCGTTTGAGAACTGTCTCACCTTCGCTAGATAATGAGCTTCCATCCTTACAACGCTTTATTGCCAAGCTCACTCACATTTTGATGTACATGGCTATGATTCTGATGCCAGTATCTGGTTTTCTCATGCAAAACTTCGCAGGACGGCCTATTTACATCTTTGATACGTTAATGCTTCCATCCATTACAACAATCGATCTTGGACTCTATGGTCTATTCAGAGAAATACACGGCATAACGGCGGTGATCCTTATTTTGCTTATACTCATGCATATCTCTGCTGCTCTGTATCACGCCATGATTCGACGCGACAGTATTTTTGACTCAATGTGGTTCTAGCAGAGTCCGGAATGATGAGTTTGGCTTAACTCCAGTTTGTGTTTTGTACCCTGTAGACTCAATAGTAAAAATGAGCAATAGATGCCTAACTTGCATCATTCGCGCTTAACTATTAACTGAGAATTAGGCATCATAACCGCGGGTCTATTCAGACCTATTTTTATTCCTTCTGTTTTAGCCAGAATGCAGACCACATCTGCATTCTGGTTTTTTATTTATGTTGAGGTTATTAGCGTGACAATTCAGCCCGATATAATTATTTCATCACTAGACCTAGAGAGGCTGGAAGCCCTGCTCGGCTCATTTTCAGCTTTTAACACTCTCTCTAAGTTCAACTTAGAAGAAGAGTTAGAAAGAGCTACGGTTGTGGATTCACGGCATGTTCCTGAAAACGTTGTTTCCATGAATTCAACGGTCCAGCTATCTTTATCATCTTCTGAGGCTCCGTTTTATGTGACTCTGGTGTACCCCAAAGATGTCAGAGAAGATGGCTCTACCTTATCGATACTCTCACCGATTGGAACAGCTCTTTTGGGAATGAAACAGGGTGATGAGATTTATTGGCCAAACCCAGGTGGAAAGAACATCAAAGTCAGAATTGAAAATATTCTTTATCAACCTGAACGATCCGGGGACTATCACAGGTAGTCATTAGAAAAGCATTCAGATGAAATAATGGTGGTGATTCTTACCAACTTTTTAGGCTAATTTGCTAGGTGGTATCGTACAGGAAGACCGGTTCATACCTCTAACAGCTGACATTATGCTTGGTTTGAACGCCCATTAATGCAGATGTCACAGGGACGTGGCACTGTTTCCTGAATAAATCTGGAGCGCTTGGCGTTACAGGCGTTATGTAATTAACCTGTTGGCCTACTTATTTACATTAATTTTTCAATCTCCCTGTCAAGTGGAGGCTCAGGAGCTCTATATCCAATAGGTGTCAAAGGTTCAGAGCGTTCCAGAATACTTACCACTAAGCACTTCATATCAGTTAAAAGCCGAGGAAATGTCAGCCTGGCTATGAGTCGGTGTGCCAAAAACGTCTCAACACCGCTAACACTCAAACCTTAAACAGAGACAGTTTTTCTTGCAGCCTGATGGCTGTCTGGTCCAGTTCATTGCCGACACTGCGAAGTTCCTGCGCCCCTTTTGAGGTCTGATGTACCAGACGTGAAACTTCCGACAGGTTATGACTTACTTCCTCACACACCGCACTTTGTTGTTCCGTAGCTGATGCAATCTGCAAGGTCATATCAGTGACTTCTTCAATGGCTTGGTTAATGTCATTCAACATCGCTTCTGCCTGTTGTGCCAGCCCCACAGTTTCTGAAACCTGTTGACCGCTGAGCCGAATCATAGCTAACACCTGCTGATTACTTTGCTGCACAGTGGTAATCATGTGATGAATATCAACAGTGGCTTGTTGGGTCTTGCTAGACAATATACTAATCTGCGCTGCCGCTGATGCAAAACCGGCTTCATTTTTGCTATCAGTCGCGGCATTGTTGGCAACGTTAACTGCTAAATTATTGGTCTCATGGGCCATCTCCTCTATAAGCGACAGAATCTGCACTATGCCATCGCTGTTTTTTTCTACTTCCTGCAGGGCGGCTTCGGACTCGTAAACTGACTTACTGACACGGTTAATCGATGTGCCTTTTTTCTGCACCACAGCAGCTCCCTCAGTTGCTGCATCATTGGCGTTCTGAACAAACTGCGATGTTCGCTCAGCATTGGTGGCAATTTGCTCTGCTGACGCAGCCATTTCACTCATGGCCAGCACCATATCCTCGATCAAACTCTCCAGCTCCAACATCTGAACACTGGTTTCCACACTGATCTTTCGCCCGTCGGTTGATAGGGAACTGACGTCACTGGCTACCGGCAGCAATTGCTGAACCAAGTTATGCAGCTTTTTAATAAAGGTATTGAGCAGGCTAGACAGTTTGCCAGTCTCATCACGGTAACTAATATTCAGCCTCTGCGTCAGATCGCCCTCCCCCTCGGCAATCGAAGCCACCAGCTCGGTCATTTCAGTCAGAGGTCGGATGCTTTTGCGAGCGACAAGCCATATCGCAACCACACCAAGTACTGACAGAAATACCCCAAGTACTGTGGTTGTAGTTATAAACCGCCGCTGAGCAGCCTCAAGAAATTGTTTTTGCATGGCCACATCTGCCATCACTATATCTTCAGGCACTTCTATGTATGCGACCCAACGTTGCTGATTGCCCGGTAAATGAAACGGCTTCAGAACAATAAATCGCTGTTTGGAATTAATGATCCTGGTCTCACCACTGGCTGCGGCTTCTTTAAGGTTTTTACTTATCGACGTTTCCAGCACATTGAGATTCTGGCCAATCAACGCTAAGTTCTGGCTATGACCGGAAATAATACCGTTCGGACTGACCAGCAAAGTACGTCCCTGACCATTGTAGAGACCGGCACCAACATCACTAATCACTGACTGCAGAAAAGTGACCGAAATATCCACACCAGCGATACCAATAAACTGTCCCTTCTGTTTGATAGGGGCCACCAGACTGCTAAGCAAGACCTGTTCACCTTCTACTGGATAGAGATATGGATCAATAACGCAGCTTTCGCCACTCTCTTTGGAGCACAGGTAATATTCCCCCACCCTGATACCATTCTGATCAAGCCTGGTATCTTCCAGTCCTTCAAGCAAAGCAACCTGAAAACCGTTATTATCTCTGGTCACATAGGGCACGAATCGTCCCGCGACATCACTGCCGCGAGCCTGTTTTGCAAGCTCATCGTTGCCATCAATCGCATCGGGTTCAAAAGCCACATAAGTTGCGAGAAAATCGGGATGATCCGCCAACGTTTGTTCTAACATACGAATGGCCAGATCCCGCTTATCTAGATTGCTTTTTGTATCAACAACAGCCTCAATTGCTGAGGCAGTAGCTTGTACTGCATGCATGGCAGACTGTAGCGGCATAGATAATTCCACTGACGTATCGCTGGCCAGCACCCGAAGGTAATCTTCAACTTGGCTACGAGTGACGTCATAGCTCTGACTGGAAAGAGTCTGCTTGATCTTGTCAAACTGCCAAAGCCCTACTAAGACAGCCATTAACACAACGCTAAGAAGGCCCAGTCCAGCCCAGATACTGAAACGTTGTTGAATGGAAAAATGCATTCTTTACTCCCAAAATGACGGTCACCAAACACTATTTGATGCATGAGCCTGATGATAATTGGGGCAAATCTGTCATACTTTTTGTTGCAGCGCAATCATCATCGTTTCACTATAAGAAACTCAAAGACTCGTTCTCATTACTAACGCAACTCAACCATTTTGATACTGTCACCCTCGACTTAATGCACCACACAATGAATACAAAACCACTCCACATCATGCCCTCACTGCCAGCTAGGCAGCGATTCACAGAGTTATAAACTCACTCATCATTTTGGCGCTCGCTCACGGTCAGGCCATATAGCCAGCACACTATGCATCATCAGAATATGCTGGATATATCGTTCAAACTGATCAAGCCTGTCTTTTAATGAGGGCTAGTTGATGATAGTCAGGGTAGATGCTCATACTGATGATGCTTTTTTTGCTGCATAACACTTGCGACTAATATGCCAATTTCGTACAACACCCACATTGGTATAGCCAGCATGAATTGAGAAATAATGTCAGGCGGAGTAATAATTGCGCCAACAACGAACGCGCCAACAATGACGTATGCACGAGCTTGTTTCAGTGCGACGACGCTCACCATCCCCGCCGCGACCATAAGCACTACTGCCACGGGAGTTTCAAAGGCCAAGCTGAAGGCGATGAAAAGGCTAATTGCAAAATCTAGATATTTACCAATATCGGTCATCACCGCAACACCCTCTGGTGCGGTGCTGGTAATAAAACCAAACACGACAGGAAAAACAAGAAAGTAGGCAAACGCCATCCCGCAAAGGAACAGGAAAACACTGGTGATAACCAAAGGAGCAACAAGGTGGCGCTCATTGGCATAGAGGCCGGGGGCGATGAAAGCCCAGATTTGGTAGAGCGTATAGGGTGATGAAATAATAAAGGCGGCCAGCATCACTACTTTAAGTGGAACAAAGAAAGGTGTGGTCACCTCGGTGGCAATCATCTGACCTCCCTCTGGCAATGCTTGCAGCAAGGGGGTCGCCAGGAACTGATAAATCTCGTTAGCGAAAGGGACTAAAGCAAGCATGACGACTAAGATGCCTGCCACGATCTTCAATAACCGGTTACGAAGCTCCAGTAAGTGGCTGAAAAGTTCTTCTTTGCTACTCAAGTAGAGATTCCTTCTGGTTTGACAGTGGTTTTTTGTGGGTCTGTATCAATGACAATTGGCTGAGTGGAGTCTGGATCAGGTATTTCTGAAACGGTTGTTTCAGGGCGACGAATCACGTCAGCAACCGGCTGCATGCCTTTACGAAGATCATCATTGAGGCCTTCTTGTTGTAGCTTTAGCTCTTCCTGCAAACGAAGCAAATCGTTATTTTTCAGCTCTTGGTCGATGTCGTCTTTAACAGCACTCATAAAACGCTGCATACGTCCCATCATCATACCAAGCGTTTGCGCTACCTTTGGAAGCTTATCTGGGCCGATGAAAATCAGTGATACCAGCACAATCACCACGAGTTCTGGGAAGGCAATATTAAACATAGCAAGCTCAGCTTATTCTTTTTGTGTAGCTTTACTGCTTACGCTATCAGCTTCATTGACTGCGTGTTCTATGACGCCGCTTGACTGTTCTTCATTCATGGCTTGTTTAAAGCCTTTCACTGCGCCACCTAAGTCACCGCCCAGATTACGTAGTTTTTTGGTGCCGAAAACGAGGGCAACTACCACCAGAACAATCAGCCAGTGCCAAATACTAAATGAACCCATTAATGTGTCTCCTTGATTTGATGTGGAAAGACTGAACCTCTGTTATAGACCTGTGACATGAGGGGCTCAGTGGTGTGAACGTGCAAGTGTTTCACTCGGAGTCTCACCGAATAGCTCACGGTAATAACGGGCGAACAAGCTCATGTGCCAGAATCCCCAATGTGAGGCCACACAGGCGATGCTGTTAAGCTGCTTCGATTTATATTGAAGCTCGGCCCGGATCTTGTGCAAGCGAATGTTACGCATATAGGCAACCGGGGTGATACCAAGCACTTGCTGAAACGCATGGTTCAATGTCCGGCGACTAATATTGAGTGTGGTACAAATCTCGCCAATAGTGATCGGGTCACAATGTTGTGTGAGCGTCATTTCCCGCACACTTTTAACGATATAACGATGGACCCGGTTTTCATGATGTCGGTCGTTATTATTGCTGGCCGCGGTCAGCGCTTGCATGCATGAACTGAATACACTGTCTTCAAAGTGGCGCCAACTGTTTGGATGACTGACACCATCTTCAATATTTTTAGCCAAATGTTCCGTGCCAATGTACAAGATCGCCAAAAGGCGGCTTTGTATGTCAGGTGGCAGTTTCTCTACAGGGTTTACCTTGCTTATAAGAGGACGAAGATCGACCTTTTCAACTCGCTCTGCATATTCTTCAAGTCGTTGCTCAGAAATGACAGCAGCGGTGATTTCAGATGAATGCGAGGTCTTAAATAAGAGTTCGTCATTTTTATCCAAGCTGATAAGCGAGTTTTTAGTTAACTTGCTGCCACACCACAAAGCATCCCCCTCAACAATGGTGGGCAAACCAATGACATAACTATCTGGTGGAGCGCTGGCAAGCTCATCCACAGAACGATTCATGGCCTCACTAAAAATCTGCACGCCCTGAGAAGCGACACTGGTTACTGTGCCAGAAAACCCACCCTTATCTAACTGAGTGTAATCCTGAGACCACATAGGCAATGCCGCCGCTTGCTCTAACACATCTGTTAACTTAGAGCGTACTGCTTTTATTTCTAATTTATCTGAGCCGTTATCTAACCATATCTTTTCTTGATTCATTCTTCTCTCCCTCACAACCAGTTTGTCTATTTGACCGGAGCTCATTGTTTTTATTGGAGAAGCCCTGATATTCCTGTCTTGTTGTTTTTATCAGGCTGACAGCTGGTAGCTACCATAATAAGTCTTTTCTTGGATAGCTATAGTAGAAATCGGCAACACAATTATCTGGGTAGTGAACTTTATTAAATGATGAGTAATAATTCTTAGTCGATTTTTGCTCTTACATACCTGACACTTCAGTCACTCTCATTTGTGTCACCAGCATTTATCTAATCAACAGTTAATTGTGTCGATGCAATAGTTTCACCGAACAACAGTGATGATACAGATCATTAGCGTTGTTCAAATTAGTGGTTTATCTGTGCCTATGTCGCTGATTTGAGTGCTGATTTCTGAGCGGTCGATACAAAATTCTCATTCAGGCATCTGATGAGTAGCAAAATTCGGCAACATAAACACCCTATACCGTCAATCTCATCCTTCAATGCCAGTTTTTGATACGGCACCCATTTTCGGCTGGCTATAGTTGTTACGAAATTATTTCATCAACAACTAAAGTGACTGTCGGTCCGAGGAGGAGAATGTGAGAACGGATATAGAAGCTGGCAATTATAGTCAGTCATCCATCATCGAGAACAGTGTGGCATGTGTACCTGATGCCATAAGTTTTTCTGAGTCAAAATCATCTGGTGCACGACTCGCCATTATGTTTTCAGCAATTGCTGTCGGTGTAACGCTAGGCACGCTGTTTAGTACACAAATGTCTACTGCTTTGACCAGCATGTTTCTGGTATTGACCTTTATTGGTGGTTTACTTTCTACCTGGTCACCATGTGGATATTCCAGCCTTAGTCTGTTGCGACCAGCAGGGAAATATTCACTGGCTTCAGTTGCTCGCTGGACACCAACTTTTATCACTCATGCAGTCGGATATGCCTTTGGCGCTCTGGTATTGGGTGGAGCCCTTGGTCTGGTCGGTGCTTTCCTTTTCGAACAGTTGGCTTTCAGCCACATGGTCTTGGGGCTGGCGATACTCGCAGTTGGCTACGGTACACACCAATTAGGCTTTTTAAAAATGCCTTATCCACAACGTCGAGCTCAGGTTCCACACGACGCACGTCTTCGTTTCCGATCGTCCACGATTGGCCTGCTATATGGCTACGCTCTGGGCATGAACTATCTGACATATGTGCAGACACCGATCCTTTATATCGTGACGGGTGCTGCTTTGCTGAGTGCGGATGTCACTACGGCAATCACAATCATCGCCATCTTTAACATCGGGCGCTGTCTGCCTGTTGCGGTGAACTTTTTGCCAATCACTAACCAGTCCGTCCAGGCCTGGCTGGCGAAATGGCAGGAACGTGCAGTTGAACTGGATGGGTTTCTTCTGCTGACAATCGGCGCAGCAACATTAACCATGCTGACGCTGTAAACATAAGCGAGATAAGAACCTTAACTCGCTATAAACCAAAAATAATTTTGGAGGAGATATGACTATTTTTAATCTTAAATCGAAGCTGAAACAGCAAGGCATGGTAGGCGGAATTGCGGCGGCAGCCCTGATGGCAACAACTTATCCAGCATTAGCGGATATTGCCATCGAACAAATGACGCTGGAAGTGGCGCCACAAAGTGACTCAAAACGCGTTTATGTCACCGATCCGGGCCATTTTCAAATGACCTCTCAGGTGTTCACCATCGACGGTAACAACAACAAAATTCTGGGTATGTCTGATGCCGGGAAACTGCCTCACGTTTTGGTTGGTGATAAAGGTAACTTTATGGCCATTGCCAATACCTGGTATGACCGGATCGCACGCGGTAACCGTGATGACTATATTGAAGTCTTTGATACCCAGACTCACAAGGTTACTGCTGATATAGATATTCCTGAAGGTCGTTTCCTGACCGCTATTTTTACTCACATGGCGACGCTGAGTACCGACGACAAACATATGCTATTCCAACAGTTCTCACCCATACCTGCAGTCGGTCTGGTTGATTTGGAAGAAAACAAGTTCGTCAAAATGATGGATACTCCGGATTGTTATCACCTGTTCCCGGCGCCTGAACAGAACGTGTATATGCACTGCCGTGACGGTTCAATGCTCAAAATCAACTATGACGATGAGGGTAACGCTACTCAGACACATAGCAAAGTTTTCCATCCGGAAGACAGTTATCTGGTGAACGAACCTTATTACTCAGATGTGACTAACCGTCTGGTATGGCCCGACTACGAAGGCCGTATCTATCAGGCAAAACTGACTGCTGACGGTGCTGAGTTCATGGAGCCTATCGACGTTTTCACTAAAGAAGAGAAAGCAGAAAAATGGCGTCCGGGTGGTTGGCAGTTAGTCACTGTTCACAATGACAGTAATGAACTGTATTTGCTGGCTGACAAACGTGGCAAATGGACCCACAAAACGCCAAGCCGTTTCGTGTTTGTTGTTGACGCCAATAGCGGTAAACGACTGCGTATGTTTAAGCTGAACCACGAAATTGATTCGATTGCAGTGAGTCAGGATGACAAACCCTATCTGTTTGCTGTATCAGCCAATGAACAAACTCTGTACACCTTTGATGCTAAGACAGGTAAGAAAATCGGTGAAACGGCAGGACTCGGCCGCTACCCGCACATTCTTACCCTGCCTCAGGATAGTGAGTAAGTCATGAACTGGTTTATTAACGATCCTGCCCTGACAGTACTTGCCACACTTTTTGTGGGATTGGTACTGGCAGTGGCTGCTATATCCAAGTTGCGAAGCCCTGACGAGTTCCAGGGTGTGGTCGACAACTACCGTTTACTGCCGGGCTTCCTGGTGGCACCGGTAGCCAGACTACTGCCTTGGGTCGAGTTGGCTTGTGCTATCGCGCTGATGGTACCGCCGGCACGTGAGATAGCAGCTTGGGTGGCAGTAGGACTGTTTGTGATGTTCGCGTTGGCACTGGCGATTAATGTCGGCAGAGGCCGGACCCACATCGATTGTGGTTGCGTGCGTCGTCCGACCAGCAAGAGCCGTATCGGCATGTTTCATGTCTTACGTGCCCTGTTTCTCGCCGGTGTAAGCACATTCATCGCTTTAAGTTCGCTGGAAGTCGCCAGCGTTCCCCTCGCATCCTGGCTCATCGCTATCGCTGCGGCAGCCATGCTGGCAATGCTTTATGTAGCCGCTGATGTGATGGTGGGACTGCCGAATTCCCGTGAATCAAGAACCTAATTTTTAGTAAGGAAAATTTACAATGAGTTTCGATATTCTTATTGCTTCAAATGTGCTGCTATGGGCCGCTTTTCTGGCACTGGCAGCACTCATGGTCGGAGTCATCCGACAAATTGGTCTACTGCATGAACGCTCAGCCCCGCTGGGTGCCATGATGGTCGATCATGGTCCTGACATTGGCGATAAATCACCGGTCTTCAACGTTAAAACTTTTGTTGATGATAAAGATGTACTGGTC
>DRHY01000080.1 GCA_011052985.1 Methylophaga thalassica | reverse complement strand
GTGACAGCAGAAATAATGCATTGCTACCTACTAGTGGTATATCACAGAATGTTTCAGCGGAAGTTGCCGTACCAGGACCATCGTTGCAGTATTACAAATTAAAATATAAAGCTAACGCATATCACCCAATTAACGATACCTTTACGTTCTCATTGAGAGGGGAGTTTGGTTATGGTGAAGCTTACGGTGACACAGAAGAGTTTCCTTTCTTCCAGAACTTCTATGCAGGTGGTATTAGAAGCGTTAGAGGGTTCCAAGCGAATACATTAGGTGTTAAGGAAAATGATGAGCCATTGGGCGGTAATATGCTTGTGACAGGGGGGGCAGAGATAATATTCCCTGTGCCTTTCATGAAAAAAACCTTAAAATCGTTCCGTCTTAGTGCATTTACAGACGTAGGTAATGTATATGATGTTAACGAGGATTTTGATGCTAGCCTATTGAGGTATTCAGCAGGTCTGTCGGCAATATGGATATCACCTTTCGGTGCTATGTCTTTTAGTGTCGCTGCGCCGTTGAGTAAAGAAGAAGGTGATGAGACAGAAGCATTCCAGTTTTCTCTGGGGTCGACGTTTTAATTAATTATTGGAGTTGAGAGTGAAGAAAATGAAATTTATTTGGCTACTATTTGCATTGTTCGCCCTGTCATCTGTGAGTCATGCTGCAGACTTGAAAATTGGTGTTGTAAATGCTGGTGTAGTGCTTGATAAATCACCACAAAAAGCGGCTGCTTTAGCGCGTTTAGAAAAAGAATTCTCTGCAAGAAGCCAATCATTAGAGAAAAAACATAAAGCACTCGTTGCTGCTCAAGATAAACTCTCTAAAGATGGTGCTATCTTAAGTGCGGATCAGCGTCGTGATAAAGAGCGTGATTTACTCAGTGATCAACGTGAACTTAAACGTTTGCAAGATGAGTACAGTGAAGATTTATCAATTCGTCGTAATGAAGAGTTGCGTAAACTGGAAAAGGATATTGCTGAAACTATTGTTGATTTAGCAAAAAAAGATTCTTATGACCTTGTTTTATATCAAGGCGTTATTTTTGCTAGTGATAAAGTAGACATTACAGATAAAGTACTAACCATGTTGAAAGCAAAAAAATAGAGTAGCGCCATTGTGAGTTTTACAATTGCTGAGATAGCACAGCACATTAATGGTAAGATTGTCGGCGACCCAAATTATATTATCTGCGGCGTCGGCACACTTTCTAGCGCAACATCAACACAACTCAGCTTCCTTTCAAATAATAAATATAAGAAGTTTCTTTCAGAGTCTAAAGCGGGTGTCATTATTGTTGGTGAAGGTTTAGCCAATAGTGTCAACACAAATGCCATTGAGGTTGCCAACCCATATGTAGCTTATGCAAAAGCAGCTACATTCATATGTGTCGATGAAAAACAGCTAGCCAAAATACATCATACTGCATGGATAGATGATTCCGCCTCAATTGGTGCGAATGTTTCAATTGGACCAAATGTTTCGATAGCAGAGAATGTGACAATTGCTAATAATGTGAGAATAGCTGCCGGGACCGTTATTGAGCATGATGTTAGTATTGCAGAGTCAAGTGATGTGCGAGCAAATGTCACAATTTGTTATGGCAGTAAAATTGGCGCTCATGTTCTTATTCATCCCGGTGTTGTTATCGGTGCCGATGGTTTTGGCATTGCTAACGACAATGGCCGCTGGATTAAAGTACCTCAATTAGGTTCAGTCGTTATATCTGATTATGTTGAGATTGGTGCAAACACGACTATAGATCGCGGTGCGATTGATGATACCTTTATTGCTGAAGGGGTTAAGCTCGATAACCAGATTCAAATTGCTCATAATGTTAAAATAGGCAAACACACTGTTATTGCGGGTTGTGTTGGGATTGCTGGGAGTACAACTATCGGTGAGAACTGTGCAGTCGGTGGTGGATCAGGCGTTGCTGGTCATTTAGATATTGCTGATGGTGTACAATTAATGGGTATGAGCATGGTCACCAAGTCGATCAGAACGTCAGGTGTTTATTCGTCCGGAATACCATCTGAACCTAGTCATACATGGCAGCGTAATATAGCAAGATACCGTCAACTTGATAAGCTATTTGACAGAGTCAAAGCATTGGAAGTGACAGAAAAACCTCAGTCCTAATATGTAGTTGTGTGTATTTTCCTTTACCAAAAGGGGGACTCAAAGTAACATTGTCGCTCTTTTATTAAAATAATACGTCCAAGGATTTGAGCTTGAACACGATTGATATACACGAAATTCAGCGGCTGCTACCTCACAGATACCCATTTCTATTAATAGATAGAGTGCTGGAATTTACCCCAGGTGAGCATCTTGTTGGCATTAAAAATGTGACATTTAATGAGCCGCATTTCACCGGTCATTTCCCTCAACGCGTCATTATGCCTGGTGTATTAATTCTAGAATCCTTAGCACAGGCCACAGGTCTACTTGCATTTAAAACAGCTGATGCTATACGCTCTGATGAGGCATTGTACTATCTTGCGGGTATTGATAACGCGCGATTTAAAAAGCCAGTAGAGCCTGGTGATCAATTAAAACTGGAAGTAAAACTGATCAAGAACAAACGTAATTTATGGAAATTCACTGGTGAAGCCAGTGTTGATGGTGAAATTGTCGTATCGGCAGACATTATGTGTGTTAATCAAGAAATGCCAAAGTGATTCATCAAACAGCTATTATCGATCCCTCTGCGAACATCGCTGACAATGTCAGTGTCGGCCCCTACACCATCATAGGCGCTGATGTTGAAATAGGCGATGGCTGTGAAATTATGTCCCATGTTGTGATTAATGGTCCAACAAAGATTGGTAAACACAATCGTATATTTCAGTTCGCCTCAATCGGGGAAGAACCTCAAGATAAAAAATTTCACGGAGAAAAAACCTTCCTTGAAATTGGTGATAACAATCTTATTCGTGAGTCAGTAACGATCAATCGCGGTACGTCTCAGGGTGGTGGAGTGACTCGTATTGGTAATAATAACTGGATAATGGCCTACGTCCACATAGCCCATGATTGTTTGATTGGTAATGATAATATCTTTGCCAATAATTCTTCTTTAGCAGGTCATGTTGAAATAGATGATTTTGTTATCCTCGGTGGATTCACGTTGGTTAGTCAGTTCAACTATATGGGATCGCATTCATTTAGTGCGATGGGCAGTG
>DRHY01000079.1 GCA_011052985.1 Methylophaga thalassica | reverse complement strand
TGATGATTAATTCGGCCAACTCAGCTGATTGCTGTTCTGGTCGGGTAACCAAAATATTTTGGCCCTGCAACGGTAAATTAGTCACCATAGACGTCAGCTAGAATTTTATCGGCACCTTGAGCAAGTAGCTTTTCTGCGACCTCTACACCCATCGCATCATAATCATCGGCATGGCCTCTAACTTCAGCAGTGAGCATTTCCGTCCCATCTGGGCGGCCAACTAAACCACGCAGCCAAAGTTGATCATTTTCAAGCATGGCATAACCTGCGATAGGTACCTGACAACCGCCAGATAGTCTACGGTTAAGGGCGCGTTCAGCCCCGACAATAATGGCGGTTTTAGTACAGTGTAGTGGCGCAATTAAGGCGTTCATCTCAGCATCATCAATTCGAGTTTCTAACCCTAATGCACCTTGGCCAATGGCAGGTAAACTCTGTTCTGGCGTCAATGCACTGCGAATACGGTCATCAAACCCCAAACGCTTAAGTCCTGCCATGGCCAGAATAATGGCATCGAACTGACCTTCATCTAATTTACGTAAACGAGTATTCACGTTGCCGCGTAATGGCAATACCTCTAAGTCGGGTCGATACCGTCTGACTTGGCATTCACGACGTAAGCTCGATGTGCCTAGTTTGGCACCATGCGGTAAATCATCAATAGAATCAAAGTTATTTGAGACAAAAGCATCATGTGGATCTTCGCGATTACATATCACCGGAAGATGCAGCCCTTCAGGGAAAGCGACGGGCACATCTTTCATCGAGTGCACCGCGATATCCGCTCGCCCTTCTAACATGCCCTGCTCAAGCTCCTTAACAAACAAGCCTTTGCCACCTACTTTTGCTAACGGCGTATCCAGTAAGATATCGCCTCGGGTTTTCATGCCTATTAGTTCAACATCAATATGATCGTGCAACGCTAATAAACGTGCTTTGATATGCTCTGCCTGCCAGAGTGCAAGAGGACTATTTCGTGTGGCGATTCGGACGATTTTTTTGGTCATTTAATGGCGTCTTTCTACGTTAGTTTGAATTTGATGTTGTTGATTCTAGCATTTCCCCTCTTAGCACTCGACTATCCGCGTTATAATGTCGCCTTGTTTTTTTACCTTTGAAACCTGATCGCTATGACTACTGCTAACAAGAAACTTTCCTCAGCTAGATTGACACAGCCTACCAATAAGTTTGTCGAAGAATTTACAGCCTCGGTTCAATTTGATCAGCGTATGTTCAGACAAGATATCCGTGGTTCAATCGCGCATGCCACCATGCTGGCTGAAGTCAAGGTACTCACCAACGATGAACGCGATCAGATCATTGCCGGTTTGCAACAAATCGAACAAGAAATAGAAAACGATGAATTTGAATGGTCAATCGCACAAGAAGATGTGCATATGAACATCGAAGCACGCCTAATTAGCTTGATTGGTGAGGTGGGTAAAAAATTACATACCGGTCGTTCGCGAAATGATCAGGTCGCTACCGATGTGCGTCTGTACTTACGCGACATGATTGAGCCCATCAATCATCAACTCAGTCGTCTTCAAGAAGCCTTATTAAATGTCGCTGAACGTGAAGCCGACACTATCATGCCTGGTTTCACGCACCTGCAAACCGCTCAGCCTGTCACCTTCGGCCACCACATGATGGCTTGGTATGAAATGTTGGTCAGAGATGCGGAACGCTTAGACGATTGTGCTAAGCGTGTTGACAGCATGCCTTTGGGCGCAGCAGCACTGGCTGGCACCACCTTTCCGATTGATCGCGAAGTAACGGCTAAATTACTGGGCTTTGAACGCATTTGTCAGAACTCGCTAGATGCCGTCAGCGATCGTGACTTTGCCATTGAATTTAATAGCTTTGCTTCGATTCTGATGATGCATTTGTCACGTTTTTCTGAAGAGCTAATTATCTGGTCATCAGCACAATTTGATTTTGTTGACTTAGGGGATGCGTTTTGTACTGGTTCATCGATCATGCCGCAGAAAAAGAATCCCGATGTGCCTGAGTTAATTCGCGGTAAAACCAGTCGTGTTTACGGCAATATGTTCAATTTACTGACGCTGATGAAAAATCAGCCCTTGGCATACAACAAAGATAATCAGGAAGATAAAGAGCCTTTATTTGACACCATTGATACGCTACTGGGCTCGCTTCGTGTCTATGCCGATATGATGGGCGCCATCACGGTCAAAGCAGATAATATGCGTCAGGCAGCATTACGTGGTTACGCCACAGCAACCGATTTGGCCGATTATTTGGTGCGTAAAGGCACTCCATTCCGTGATGCCCATGAGGTCGTGGGTTTATCGGTGGCTTACGGCATTAAACACAAAAAAGACTTATCAGAATTAAGCTTGGAGGAACTGCAGCAGTTTTCTGCTCATATCGAACAGGATGTGTTTGAGGTATTAACCTTGGAAGGCTCCGTTGCAGCTCGTGATCACTTGGGGGGCACAGCACCGAATCAAGTCAGAAAAGCGATCCAAAAAGCACGTACTAATCGCTAATTCAGTGGTGCAGTAGCGACGTTCTCGTCGTTATTGCACCAGCAGCAATACGCTGGCTGACAACATCATTAAAATTGCTAATCTGACCGCCCATTTAGGCCAGAAAGATAGCAGTAACACCAATACGACTGTTGTCACTGATAAGAGTGACACCCACACAAGAAACCCTGTCCCTGCACCCCATTGTTGCCACATTGGCAAATAAGCTAATAGCAGGATAAGGCTTGCCGTCCACCGCAGTCCCCTTGTTTGCCACAGTGTTAAGCGATAATCGCTTATTTGCATTAAATGTCTGGGCATCGCCAGACTTAATCCACTCATCGCGGCATAACATAAGGCCACACTCATCATCATAGCTGCAGACATTACGCGGCCTCCGAACGAGATTTAAACGATGTAATGGCATGCCTTTGTTGTGTTGATTTTCGTCGTAAGAACCTAACTAAGCCCAAACTCAACAGACCAAATACTAGAACGGTGGCTTCAAAAACCACATTCGTCCAATCCCCAGCTAAGCC
>DRHY01000078.1 GCA_011052985.1 Methylophaga thalassica | reverse complement strand
GATTAACTTTTAGATAAAAAGAGTAGTTTAACCTGCTTATCAGGCTCTTTAAAGTGAATCAAGGTTGCGACATGGTCGGCAGATACGGATAATTGTGACATCTTTTAGCAACCCTAAGGAGTTTTTTCCTATGAGTGAAAAAATTATCATGCGTACCGGTGAAGCATTAGTCGCAGGTGGTCCAGCATTTACAGCAGCAGAGCCTGAAGTCGTTATTGGTGAATTAGACGGACCATTTGGTACTGCGTTTGCCAACTTAATTGGTGATCAAGTACAAGGTCACTCACGCGTTTTAGCGCTGATGAATACGGATATGCAAGTTCGCCCAGCGACATTGATGGTCAGTAAAGTAACTGTTAAGAAAACAGCTTATACCAACATTTTGATGGGTACCGTTCAAGGCGCTATCGCAAATGGTGTATTAGATGCTGTACGTAACGGCACAATTCCTAAAGAAAAAGCGAATGATTTAGGTATTATCGTTTCTGTTTGGCTGAACCCAAGCATCACCACTGTTGAAGATTTGGATCATGAAGCTTTATTCAATATCCACCGTGAAGCTACTCGTCGTGCTATTGAAAAAGCGATGAACAATGAACCAAGCATTGATTACTTGTTAGAAAATCAAGACAAATTAGTTCACAAGTATTATCAAAAAGAGTTAGATGCTAAGAAATAAATCTGAAACTCAATGAGTTAGCTGTGGTCTATTCCTTCGAGGGTTTATTCACAGCCTCAAATTTTAAACGGTTTGTCTACTTTACTGGACAGACCGTTTTTTTTGCCATGTATAATCAATACACTCAACGAAATATTTAGGGTAGACATGGATCTTTACTCCATTGACAAACTGATGCATGAAACTCGTCAACTGGCGGCAAAATATCGTGAAACCACTGGTAGCACACTACCTGTCACGGGAGAAATTGCTCGTTTTGACGCCGCTCAATCGCTTGGGCTGGAGCTAATCAATGACCCAAATAGCGCTATTGATGCCCTAGGTAAAAAGGGTAGTAGTCGAGAGAATAAGCGCATCATCATCAAAGGTCGAGCTATATTTGATGCTGGCAAAGCCAGTCCACGAATTGGACAAGTAAATCCAGAGCAAGACTGGGACCTTGCTGTCTTAGTCTTGTTTGATGACCAATATGAAGTGGAAGAAATTTATGAGGCGAGCCGAGAAGCCATTGCTGATGCATTAGAGAATAAAAAAGACAGTAACCGTAAAAAACGCGGTGCGATGTCGATTGCACAATTCAAAATCATTGGTGAACGCGTATGGACTCGTGAAAATGGTGAAGAAACCGCGATATGGGATAATCAGGAAGATTAGTTACATCGACATCAAAGGAAGCACATCATGACAATAACCGGATTCATTTTCTGGGGCTGCATTGCCGTTCTGCTGGTTTACTTGATCCTTATATATAATAATTTAGTGACACTTAAACACAATGTCAGTAAAGCGTGGTCAAACATTGATGTTCTTCTCAAGCAACGCCATGATGAATTACCAAAATTAGTAGAAACCTGTCGTCAGTACATGCAATACGAACAAGATACTTTAGAAAAAGTTATGCAGGCTAGGCAGTCAGTCGCTAGCGCACAACAACAAGGTGATATTTCAGCATTAGGAGCTGCTGAAGGCTCATTAAGATTAGGTCTAGGTAGTTTGTTCGCGGTAGCTGAAGCCTATCCAGAGCTTAAAGCCGATGAGTCATTCCAGCACTTACAAGCACGAATAACCGGTTTAGAAAATAGCATTGCCGATCGTCGAGAATTTTATAATGAAAGTGTGAACATCAATAACGTTCGAATCGAGCAATTTCCTGATGTTTTATTAGCCCGTTTTTTTGGGTTCAAGGGGTTTACACTGCTTGAGTTTAATGCGGATGAGCTAGCGGATGTGGATTTAAAAAGCCTGTTTGATCGTTAAATGCAAGATGGTTTAAACGCGTTATCAATTAAGGTTCAGCAGCTTACTATTACTGAATTCACTATCGTTATGGCTATTTTTGCCAGCTTGGTCATTGCAGCATTTTATTTCATGGTGAAACGTTATAAATATGCCCGCCTTATTGAAAATGTGCCCACAGCCCGAATTCGATCAGCACCTCAAGGCTATGTTGAGTTAGTCGGAAACACTAAATTCATGGAAGGGCCTATCATTGTTTCGCCACTTTCCGGTACTCATTGTGTGTGGTTTCGATACAGCATTGAGGAACAGGTAACAGAGTATGAAGGGAAGGGACGCATCAACAAACGCTGGAAAGTAATCAAACGCCATGTGAGTGATGACATATTTTTACTGGACGATGGTTCAGATGTTTGTGTGATTGATCCCGATGGTGCCGATGTCATCCCGACGCGAAAACAACGTTGGTTTAAGCGTGATACATTGCCAGTGAGACGCTATACAGAATGGACAATATTGGAAGGTGATGCTTTGTATGCACTTGGTCAATTTGAAGGTATTGCGAGTGTCGAAAACAACAGCTTAAAAGTAATGACGACATTAATACTCAAACAATGGAAGAACGATCCGAATGATCTACTTCACCGATATGATTTGAATCGAGATAACAAAATTAGTCAACGAGAATGGGAACAGGCCAGGAAAGATGCTTTCAGGCAGGCAAGTCAAGAATTAGGAAGTATGACAAAACATAAACAACTCAATATGTTAAAAGCATCTTCTCATAAAAGTCAGCCGTACATCCTATCGACTATTCCAGAAGATAGATTGATAGCTAAACACAAAATAACAGCCTTTTTTTGCTTTCTTGGCTTCATTTCTGTGGGCATTTGTTTGGTGTGGTTGATTAATCAGCGGTTGGGCATGTGATGAGTGAAGAAATTAATACGCTCTTCACCGACGGCGGGCTTCTCTCGAAACACATCACCGGCTACAAGAGTCGTGTTCAACAAATTGAAATGGCTCAGAAGGTTGCTGATGCACTAGCACATGGTGATATTCTTATTGCTGAGGCAGGAACAGGGACAGGTAAAACCTACGCCTATCTTGCACCAGCCATCTTATCTGGCCAGAAAGTATTTATATCAACTGGTACAAAAAACTTACAAGATCAGTTGTTTACAAAAGACTTGCCGAAACTACGTGAGGTACTGTCAGCGCCAATTAAGACCGCTTTGTTAAAAGGGCGCAGTAATTATTTATGCCACCACCGTTTAACGTTATCAGAATCGGAGCCCAGTAACAGTTATCATCAACATACATTACAAAATTTACGTGAGTGGAGTGGTAAAACAAAAACAGGTGATCTTGGGGAAAGTGATTTACTAGAAGAAAATTCCCCACTATGGCCAAAAGTCACTTCCACAGTAGATAATTGCCTTGGCCAACAATGCCCCGACTATGATGAGTGCTTTATTTTAGAGGCTCGCCGTCGTGCTCAAGAAGCCGATCTAGTTGTCGTAAATCATCATCTATTGATGTCAGATATGGCACTAAAAGCCAGTGGTCAGGGAGAAGTCTTACCTGATGCAGACGCTTATATCATTGACGAAGCACATCAGTTGCCGGCAATTGCCAGTCAGTTTTTAGGATATCGCGTTAGTCATCATCAAATTCAAGAGCTTAGCCGAGACAGTATTCGTGAAATGGAAGTAGAAGCTACTGACATGAATGATATCAGGCAGGCTGCGGAACAACTTGAAAACAGGCTGCATCAATTCACGATGTCACTTGGTGATCGAGAGCAGCGATTACCCTGGCATCCGGTAATAGAACAATCTAATGATATTAAAGAAAAGCTTGATACGTTAATTGATTACCTTGAGCGCTTAGAGATGCAATTAGAAATAGCTGCAGAGCGGGGCAAAGGTATAGAACAATGTCATCTCAGATGTACTGAAATTGTGGAACGTTTATCCATTTTCCAGAATAAGGACGCTGATAATGACTTAGTCCTTTGGATAGATAATCGAGGCAGTAGCTTCATTTTGCATGCGACACCGCAGGAAGTGAGTCAATATTTTCAACAATGGATAAAAGACAAACCTCAATCATGGGTATTCACCTCAGCGACACTGACTGTTGCTGGTAAATTTAACAATTTTATCAGTCAGTTAGGACTAGAAGACCCCATTACGGCGAGCTGGCAAAGTCCATTTGATTACGGCAAACAAAGCTTACTCTATATGCCAAATATCGCTTTAGAACCCTCAAATTATGATTACAACAGTCATGTTGCTGAAGTCGCAAAATCGGTCATTGAGTTAAGTAAAGGCCGAACATTTCTGCTTTTCACCAGTTATAAAGCCATGAACGAAGTGGCGGAAGCCCTAAAGGATTCTGATTATCCGATCCTAGTTCAGGGAAGTGGTGCAAAAGCGCAGCTATTGGATGAGTTTCGGTCACATGGCAATGCTGTTCTATTGGGCACCAATAGTTTCTGGGAAGGAGTAGATGTTCGAGGAGAGGCGTTATCGTGTGTCTTGATTGATAAAATTCCGTTTGCCTCACCAGGCGATCCTGTACTCGAAGCCAGAATTAATGACTTGAAGGAGCGGGGGGGTAATCCATTTCGTTCGATTCAAATACCCTCAGCAGTCATACAACTAAAACAGGGGATTGGTAGACTGATACGAGACACAGAAGACTCGGGAGTACTTGTTTTATGTGATCCAAGGTTTCTGAGTAAGCCCTATGGCAAAGTGTTTTTACGCAGTCTGCCACCGATGCCGATTACCCAGAACCTTGAAGATGTGGATGATTTTTTTAAATCACATCAATAACTTAATTTAGATCAGCCGCATTCTCTTTTAATAGTTCAAGCGGAATCACTTCAATAGCACGTAGATGTGTTGCGGCAAGATATATTTTAGGAGCCATATTATGTTGATATGCCTCGAGCCAACGCTCAGCACACAAGCACCAACGATCCCCATCTTTTAGTCCAGGAAATCCGAACTCTTTTACGGGAGTACTCAAATCATTGCCACGAAACCGTGAATATTCTAGAAATGCCGAGTCGACTCTTACACACACGGTGTGATTACCATAATCGGCATCACTTGTATTACAACAACCATCACGATAAAAGCCAGTTAATGGTTCTTCGCTACAGCTCTCTAGTTTTTCGCCTAATACATTCAGCGATTCATCAATATCCATATGCCAACCTTAATCGTATTTAATATATTTAAAACGGGCATCATCAGGTGTACCGATTAAAGAGCCACCATCTAAACCTGGTTGCCACATCACAACTTCTTCAAACTTTTTGGCGAGCTCAAAATCTTTATCTGTAATACCTTTAGCAGCATGATTAGTCAGTTTCACAATAACAAAGGCATATGACATCGTCATATCGGGATGATGAAAACCTGCTTCAGCAAGATGACCAATCGTATTGACCACCATTAATGTACTCTTCCAGCCACTTGTTTTGTACTTTCGGCGAATCCAGCCATTTTCTAAGTACCAATGTGGCAGCTCAGCTTTTAATTTAGCTTCAACTTCTTCATCAGTGTAAGTTCTTTCAGTACCATCTTCGCGCCATCCCATTAGCGTTCTCCTAAAATTGTAAATAAGCACACAGTTATACAGGCTTGAGATTGAGAGTCAAAAGTGAGTTTTC
>DRHY01000077.1 GCA_011052985.1 Methylophaga thalassica | reverse complement strand
GACGAGTATTACTACATTAAACTGCAGTCCAATGCAGGCGAAACACGTGTGATGGTGCTTGATTCTGAACAGAAGAGAACAGACAGTGACACAGCGAAACGTTTATTGGATTTGATTCAGGAACAACTCGCACCATAATGAAATTTGCTTCCCTTGGAAGTGGTAGCCGAGGTAACGCTACTATCGTCACAACCGGAAAAACCACAGTCATGATTGACTGTGGTTTTTCTGCTCGTGAGGCTGTTAAACGCCTGCAGATGTTGTCTGTTGAGCCTGAACGAATCGATGCAATTCTGATCACACACGAGCATGCAGACCACATGGCTGGTGTGAGAGTGATGGCTAGGAAATATAACATTCCAGTTTATACAACACCTGGTACAGCCGGATGTTTACCTGTTGATGTTCAATCGCATATCCACGAATTTAACTGCCATCATCCATTTAGTATTAATGATCTCGAGATACAGCCATTCCCGGTGCCCCACGACGCACGCGAGCCGAGTCAGTTTGTATTGGGTGATGGGCAATATCGTTTAGGATTGCTCACTGATGTGGGGTCACTGACACCGATTATTGAGCAGACCTTGTCTGGTTGTGATGCCTTATTGTTGGAGGCTAATCACGATATGACCATGCTGGAGCAAGGCGAATACCCAGAACATTTAAAACAACGTGTCGGTGGACGCTTGGGCCATTTAAATAACGTGCAATCAGCGACATTACTTGAGAAAATTGACACATCCAATTTGCAGCATATTATGGCTATGCACATTTCAGAAAAAAATAATTGTCCTACAATCGTAGTGCCACTTCTTGCTGAGGCGTTAGGCTGTGAACACGATTGGATCGGAATTGCACAACAAGACGCTGGTTTTGGCTGGCGTGAAATAACTAATCGTTAAGAGATATCTGATGCAAAAAAAAGAAGAGCTATATTCAGGCAAAGCAAAGAGTGTATTTGCGACTGATAATGATGATTTTGTTGTCTTAAGTTTTCGTGATGATACGTCAGCGTTTGATGGTGAGAAAGTTGAGCTACTTAGCCGTAAAGGTATGGTAAATAATAAGTTCAATGCCTTTATAATGAATTATTTGGCTGAGAATGGTATTCCAACACATTTTGAAGAGTTATTAAACGATACCGAGTCATTGGTAAAAAATATGCAGATGATGCCAGTCGAGTGTGTTGTTCGTAACGTTGCTTCTGGTAGTCTGGTTCGTCGTTTAGGTGTTGAAGATGGCATGACTTTATCTCCACCTATCTTTGAATTGTTTTTGAAAAATGATGCATTACACGATCCGATGATCAACGAATACCACATCGAAACATTCGGCTGGGCGAAAGCGGCAGATATCACAGAAATGAAAGCATTGACGTTTAAGGTCAATTCTCTGTTACAAAAGCTATTTGCCGAAGCTGGCATGATTTTGGTTGATTACAAACTTGAATTTGGCTTATTTAAAGGTAAAGTCTACCTTGGTGATGAGTTCAGTCCAGATGGCTGTCGTCTTTGGGATGCAGAAACTCGCAAGAAACTCGATAAAGATCGTTTCAGACAGGGGTTGGGTGGTGTGATTGAAGCTTATGAAGAAGTGGCGCATCGCATCGGTGTACAGCTTTAAGCGTTCATCTGACAGTATAGGTTAATGAAAAAGCCCGGCTATCCTGCTGGGCTTTTTTTTAATGTCGGAATTGCGTGTATATTGTAGTGGACAATAGATTTAGTGAAATATTATGAAAGCACCTTCAATTCCAGATAATGAACTAAAACGCCAAGCTGCTCTTGAATCTCTGAATATATTAGATACAGAGGCTGAAGAGCGATTTGATCGTCTCACGTCACTTGCCGTCAATATTTTTCAAGTACCTATTGCCCTGGTGAGTCTCCTTGATAAGGATCGGCAATGGTTTAAGTCTTGCCAGGGACTAAGCGAGCGACAAACACCTAGGAATATTTCATTTTGTGGTCATGCGATTTTGGGTGACGACATATTCGTCATTGAAGATACTCTCGAAGATGTTCGTTTTATTGATAATCCTTTAGTTACTGGCGAACAATCTATTCGCTTTTACGCCGGCTTTCCTATTCGACATCCTGATGGTAGTAAGTTAGGTGCTTTATGTATTAAAGATACGCAGCCTCGTGTATTTAGTAAAAAAGAACGCCAAATACTGATAGATCTAGCCAAGATTGCTGAGCATGAAATTTTCGTGACTGAATTGGCGACAATGGATGAGTTAACAAATATTTATAATCGACGTGGTTTTGCCACCGCAGGTAAACGATTGCTCAATTTATGTCAGCGTCGCTCATTAACGGCGGCCCTGATATTTATCGACTTGAATGGATTTAAAAAAATCAATGATGATTATGGGCATGCAGAGGGAGATAATGCCTTGATCGCCTTTGCAAACATGCTCGATGAATGTTGTCGAGAGTCAGACCTCGTCGCCAGAATGGGAGGCGATGAATTCATTTTATTACTAGCTGATATCAATCCGACCGCAGTTGAACAATTTATGCAGCGGTTTAAGCGCATGGTCAGTTATTCTAATATACAACGCGAACTCAATTATGAATTGAGTTACTCGTCAGGCATTGTATTCACTGATAGTGAATACAATGCGTCTCTTGAAGAATTAATAGCAAAAGGTGACGAGTTGATGTATCAACGTAAAAAAGGTTAGCTGTCATTTAACCTTAAGTCAGTTTCCATTCAATAGACTTACCCGCTCTCATCGGAACAAGCTCACTGTCTGCAAAGGGCAGTGTCTCAGGTACTGTCCAAGGCGTTTTGCTTAAGGTGATCCTGCTCTCATTTCTTGGCAATCCATAAAAGTCTGGGCCATTGAAGCTTGCAAAGGCCTCAAGTTTATCTAGTGCATTAGCCATTTCAAAGGCTTCAGCATAGAGCTCAATCGCTGCATGGCTGCTGTAAATACCAGCACAACCACAACTTGATTCTTTTCCTGCACGAGGATGAGGTGCGCTGTCTGTTCCTAAGAAAAATTTTCCATTATCGCTGGTTGCTGCTTTGATTAGCGCTTGTTGATGTGTGTTTCGTTTTAATACGGGTAAACAGTAATGGTGGGGATGTATTCCTCCAACGAGTAGATCATTTCGGTTTAGCAACAAATGGTGGGCCGTTATTGTCGCTGCTGTGAAGTCATTTGATTCAGAGACATAAGACGCTGCATTAGCCGTTGTAATGTGTTCAAACACAATTTTTAATTCAGGGAAGTCAGCACGAAGCGGAATAAGTACCTCATCGATAAATACTTTTTCTCTGTCAAATACATCAATATCAGCAGAGGTCACTTCACCGTGTACAAGCAAAGGTAATCCGACTTTTTGCATGGCAGATAAAGCGGAATAGCACTGTTTTATATCTGTCACGCCCGCATCAGAATTGGTTGTGGCACCAGCAGGGTAAAGTTTCACCGCATGAACGAGCCCGCTTTCTTTGGCGCGATGAATTTCATTTGCACTTGTATTGTCAGTCAGGTACAAGGTCATTAGTGGTGTAAAGTCTACCGAACTATCACAATAAGCCATTATTCGATCACGGTACGCTTCTGCCAGTTTGGTTGTGGTGACTGGCGGACGCAGATTAGGCATTATAATCGCACGGCCAAAGGTACGAGAGGCATCCCGAACAGTTCTTTCTAGAGCGATATCATCGCGCAAATGTAGATGCCAGTCATCAGGACGAGTCAATGTTAGTTGAGCTTGAGTATTTTTAGTCATAGGGCTAAATTATGCCACAGCAAATGGCTTAAGCCTAAAAGTTATGATTCTTCGCACATTCCCACTAGCGCTTATTCTTGACCTTATTAGGCATTACAAGTAACTTTACCTGTTTACAATTTTTTAGCTCAGTAAAAACGGCATACGATCGAAGGGGTTTACGTGGAATTAAGTGGTGCCGAGATATTAGTTCAATGTCTCAAAGACGAAGGTGTTGAATACCTATTCGGGTATCCTGGTGGTGCTGTGCTTCATATTTATGATGCGCTTTATAATCAGGAGGATGTGAAACACATCCTTGTTCGACATGAACAAGCAGCAACGCATGCTGCTGACGGGTATGCACGTGCTACAGGTAACCCTGGCGTTGTCCTTGTGACTTCAGGCCCGGGTGCAACTAATGCCGTGACAGGTATCGCAACTGCTTATATGGATTCTATTCCAATGGTGGTGATTACCGGCCAAGTTAGCACTGCTGTGATTGGCAGTGATGCTTTCCAAGAAGTTGACTCAGTGGGTATTACACGTCCGTGCGTGAAACATAATTTCTTGGTAAAGGATATTAATGATCTAGCTGAGACCATCAAAAAAGCTTTTTTCGTGGCGTCTACAGGTCGTCCTGGCCCAGTCGTTGTTGATGTGCCGAAAGATATTACTGATCCAGCAATTAAAGTGCCTTATCACTACCCTGAAACAGTGAATATGCGCTCTTATCAACCGACATTAAAAGGCCACTCAGGCCAAATTAAACGTGCTGTTGATTTATTATTAGCTGCTAAAAAACCGATGATTTATTCAGGCGGTGGTGTTGTTCTGGGTAAAGGTTCAGATGAACTTCGTCAGTTTGTTCGTGGCTTAGGGTTTCCGATAACCAGCACATTGATGGGCTTAGGCGCTTATCCTGCTAGTGATAAACAGTTCCTTGGTATGCTTGGCATGCATGGAACGTACGAAGCCAATATGGCGATGCATGATTGTGATGTATTAATCGCTATTGGTGCCCGTTTCGACGATCGTGTTACAGGCAAGATTGCTGAGTTTTGTCCTGATGCAACGATTATTCATATCGATGTGGATCCATCATCAATTTCGAAAACGATAACAGTCGATATTCCAATCGTGGGTAGTGTTCCCGATGTATTGAGTGAGATGAATCATTTAATCGAAAACAGCAGCAAAAAACCATCGAAAAAAGCATTATCCGAATGGTGGAGTATTATTGACGGCTGGCGTGCAGTTAAATGCATGAGCTATGACCAAAATAGTGACAAGATCAAACCACAAATGGTCGTTGAAATGGTTCACGAAATTACCAAAGGTAATGCTTATGTGACTTCAGACGTAGGTCAACATCAAATGTGGGCTGCGCAATATTATCCTTTTGAAGAACCTAATCGTTGGATCAACTCAGGTGGCCTAGGCACAATGGGCTTTGGTTTGCCTGCTGCGATGGGGGTGCAATTGGCATTTCCTGATTCTGTTGTTGTCTGTGTAACAGGCGAGGGCAGTATCCAAATGTGTATTCAGGAGCTATCGACCTGTTTGCAATATGGGCTTCCAGTAAAAATCGTTGCCTTAAATAACCGTTATTTAGGCATGGTTCGCCAATGGCAGGAATTCTTTTATGAAAATCGTTATTCGCATTCATACATGGAGTCATTGCCTGACTTCGTGAAATTAGCGGAAAGCTATGGTCATGTTGGTATTCGTATCGAACGACCTGAAGATCTTCGTGCTGAATTAGAACGCGGTTTCGCTATGGACAATCGTTTAGTATTTTTCGATATTGTTACTGATCAAACCGAAAATGTGTATCCGATGATTGCCCAAGGGAAAGCACACAACGATATGCATATGTCACCATTCAGTGCGCCAGCACAAGATAAAGAAAGAGAGCTGTCTTAATCATGCGCCATATTATTTCTATCCTAATTGAAAACGAGGCGGGTGCATTATCACGTGTATCTGGATTATTTTCTGCTCGTGGATACAACATAGAATCACTCACAGTTGCGCCAACTGAAGACCCTTCTTTGTCTCGCATGACTATTGTGACGGCAGGTACAGAGCGCATCGTTGAACAAATTGTTAAACAGCTAAACAAGCTGATTGATGTAGTCAAGTTAATGGACTTAACCGAAGGTCCTCATATCGAACGTGAAATGATGCTGATAAAAGTGAAAGCATCAACTATGGCTCAACGTGAAGATGTTAAGCGTCTTTGCGATATTTTTAGAGGACACATCATTGATGTGACTTCATCTACTTACACCATCGAAATGACGGGAGCTGTTAGCAAGTTAGATTCGTTTATCGAAGCCCTCGCTGAACACAAAATCATTGAGACCGTCCGTTCAGGTGTTACTGGTATCGCCCGCGGCGATAAAAGTTTACACCTCTAAACCGAATTTTAAATCGTTTAAGAAAACCTAAGGAATTTCATCATGAGTTTGAATATTTATTACGATAAAGATTGTGATTTGTCTATCATCCAGGACATGAAGGTCACTATTATTGGCTATGGCTCACAAGGCCACGCTCACGCATGTAACTTGAAAGATTCAGGTGTTAATGTGACTGTCGCACTTCGTGCTGGATCATCTTCTATTGCTAAAGCTCAAGGTGCTGGTTTAACTGTATCTGACAATGTGAGTGAAGCAGTTAAAGACGCTGATTTAGTTATGGTACTGACACCAGATGAATTCCAGTCACAGCTTTATTCACAAGAGATTGAACCAAACCTAAAAAAAGGTGCTGTTTTAGCATTTGCACATGGTTTTGCCATTCTTTACAACCAAATTCAACCACGTGCTGATTTAGACGTCATCATGATTGCGCCTAAAGCACCTGGCCATACTGTAAGAAGTGAATTCGTAAAAGGCGGTGGTATTCCTGACTTAATCGCTATCGAACAAGATGCTTCTGGTAAAGCAAAAGACATCGCATTGTCTTATGCTTCAGGTGTAGGTGGTGGCCGTACTGGTATCATCGAAACCACATTCCGTGATGAAACAGAAACAGACTTATTTGGTGAACAAGCCGTCTTGTGTGGTGGTGCAGTTGAATTGGTTAAAGCTGGTTTTGAAACATTGACAGAAGCGGGCTATGCACCTGAAATGGCTTACTTCGAATGTTTACATGAATTGAAATTGATTGTTGACCTTATGTACGAAGGCGGTATTGCCAACATGAATTACTCAATTTCAAACAATGCAGAATATGGTGAATATGTAACAGGTCCTCAAGTCATCAATGATGAAAGCCGTTGGGCAATGCGCGAAGCATTGAAAAATATTCAGGAAGGCAAATACGCAAAACAATTCATTCAAGAAGGTCAAACTGGCTATCCTGAAATGACTGCTATGCGTCGCTTGAATGCTGAACATCCGATTGAGCAAACAGGTGCTAAGTTACGTTCAATGATGCCTTGGATTCAAAAAATTGTTGATAAGTCTAAAAACTAAATCTTAGTTGCTATGCAATGTGCGGGGGTGATTGTGAAAACAATCACCCCCGTTTTGTTTGTGCGTCTTAACTGTCATAATGTAGTCACTAATCAACAGGAGTGTGTTACTTATGGTTAAAAGCGAAAAGCCTCAAAACCGTGGCATTTATTTACTGCCAAATTTATTCACTACTGCAGGTCTATTTGCTGGATTTTATGCGATCATTGCTGGCATTCGTGGTGATTTTGAAACTGCAGCAATTGCTATATTTATAGCGATGATAATGGATGGTTTAGATGGTCGAATAGCACGCATGACTAACACACAGAGTGCGTTTGGTGCAGAATACGATAGCTTGGCAGATATGGTGTCCTTCGGTATGGCACCTGCACTGGTCATTTTTCAATGGTCTCTGTTCAGTATGGGGAAGTTTGGCTGGATGGTGGCTTTCATCTACGCAGCCTGCGGTGCACTTCGTTTAGCTCGTTTTAACACGCAAATTGGCACACAAGACAAACGCTATTTTCAAGGTTTACCGAGTCCAGCTGCAGCTGCAATAGTAGCTGGTTGGGTTTGGGCTGGTACGAGCAATGACTTTAGTCAGAGTATGGTGGCTATATTTACACTCCCAATCACATTCTTTGCCGCTATACTTATGGTTAGTTCAATGCGCTATCACAGCTTTAAAGAATTGGACTTACGTAATCGCGTGCCTTTCGTGGTGATGTTGGTTTTAGTGTTGATTTTTGCTTTAGTTGCAATAGATCCGCCGACAATTTTATTTAGTGTTTTCCTGCTTTATGGCTTATCTGGACCGGTCTTTACATTATTAAAACTTCGCCAGCACCGTGCTGAAAGAGCACAAGCAAAAGAAGAATAAACTTTTTTTATAGCAGCAATTAAATACTGCATTCCATACATTTGGTTCACATACTATGACTGACAAATTAATAATTTTTGATACTACCTTACGTGATGGGGAGCAGAGCCCTGGCGCATCGATGACAAAAGATGAAAAAGTCCGCATTGCAAAAGCATTGGAACGTATGCGGGTTGATGTTATCGAGGCGGGTTTTCCAATTGCAAGTGTGGGCGATTTTGATGCGGTCAAAGCTGTGGCAACAGCAGTCAAAGATAGCCGCGTATGTGGTCTTTCTCGTGCTTTAGATGCTGATATTGATCGTGCCGGTGAAGCACTAAAAGATGCAAATGCGTCAAGAATTCATACGTTTATAGCTACATCGCCGATCCATATGCAGATGAAATTACGTATGGAGCCAGATCAAGTCATTGAAAATGCTGTACGTGCCGTTAAGCGAGCTCGCCAATATACAGATGATGTTGAGTTTTCTCCTGAGGATGCAGGACGAAGTGAAACAGACTTTTTATGTCGTATACTCGAAGCGGTCATTGATGCCGGGGCGACAACTTTAAATATTCCTGACACCGTCGGATATAACCTGCCTAGTCAATTTGGTTCTTTAATCAGCACTCTCCGTGAGCGTATTCCTAATGCTGATAAAGCGATTTTTTCAGTACATTGTCACAACGATCTTGGCTTAGCTGTTGCTAATTCCTTAACCGCTGTTATGAATGGTGCACGTCAAGTCGAATGCACAATAAATGGTCTTGGTGAGAGAGCAGGGAATGCAGCATTGGAAGAAGTCGTTATGGCTGTCAGAACGCGGCAAGACATGTTTACCTGCGATACAAATATCGATACGCAGCATATATTAGCTGCTTCACGTTTAGTATCTGGTGTTACGGGGTTTGTTGTTCAGCCAAACAAAGCGATTGTGGGGGCTAATGCCTTTGCCCATGAATCGGGTATCCATCAGGATGGCGTGCTTAAAAATCGTGAAACCTACGAAATTATGCGTGCAGAGGATGTAGGTTGGAATACTAATCGTATGGTATTGGGTAAACACTCCGGCCGGAACGCATTTAGAAGTCGTTTGCAAGAGCTGGGTATTGAATTAGATTCAGAAACCGATTTGAATGCAGCTTTCACGCGATTTAAAGAGCTAGCTGATAAAAAACATGAAGTGTTTGATGAAGATATCCAGGCCTTAGTCACGGATACCATCACAACGGCTGATGAGCGCGTGAAGCTTATTTCACTGAAGACATGTAGTGAAACTGGTGAGATCCCAGTTGCCACTGTTACGTTATTAGTTGATGGCACAGAAATTCAGCAACAAATGACGGGTGGCGGTCCTGTAGATGCTACTTATAAAGCGATCGAAGCCATTGTTCAAAGTCATACTGAATTACAACTCTATTCGGTTAGTAATATCACAACGGGAACCGATGCACAGGGAGAAGTTAACGTTCGCCTTGAGAAAGCCGGTCGAATCGTTAGTGGACAAGGTGCAGATACTGACATAGTCATTGCCTCAGCAAAAGCGTATATAAATGCATTAAATAAAATCTTAACACCTGTTGATAGAGCTCACCCTCAAGTCTAATGGCTTTATCTGACTACCAATATTCAATATTGAGTGAGATGGGGCTTCCCATTTGGCGGCGTAGAGATGTTGTATCCAAATCACGTCCTGTCGTGACTGAATTGTCCCTAAATAATTCAACATTAAAGACGTTCTCTACAAACGTTAGACTTATTTGCATTACTGATAGGGCTTTAGATAGTGTTTCGCAACAGCGACTCTTTAGTGCGATCTGCAAATCAGTCAGCTTGTCTATTGATGATGTGACGCTAATGACACTATCTGAACTAACTGAATATGATTGGAAAACGGCTACTGATAAAGTGACTATTGCGATGTTGGCTGAATTGGGTGGAAGCCTTAATCTTCATTCAAATGTCACGCCAATACAATTGCCCAGCTTCACTAATATGGAAACTAATCCCGCACTTAAAGCAAAAGTTTGGACTGTGTTAAAGAATTTGAAGCTTAATGGTGACCATCATCCATGATGTTTTTACCCAGAGTGATGCTGGCAGAAGACCTAGCAAACGTTCATGCTATTGAATCCGCAGCGAATCAATTTCCTTGGAGTCAGAAGAACTTTGCCGATAGTTTAGATGCAGGTCATTATGCATGGGTGTTCTGTGATGCCTTTGATGTCATCATTGCCTATACCGTGGTGCAGTTAGTCGTCGATGAGGTGCATTTACTGAATCTCTGCGTCAGCCCAGATATGCAACGGCAAGGTTATGGGCGAAGAATCTTGGACCATGTGATTGATTTTGCCCATTCACGCGCAGCTGTAATAATCGTGCTTGAAGTGCGAGAGTCCAATCATCGTGCTCAGGCATTATATGAACAATTTGGCTTTAACGAAATGTCTGTTAGACCTGGATATTACCCAGCTGAGAATGGCAGAGAAGATGCTATCTTAATGGGGTTAGATTTATCTATGTTATCGATGTTTAGTACTTAGAAATGACATGATTTACACACGCACTTGCTATCATGCAAGGGCTCTTTTAGACTTATAAACTTAACTACTCGGTTAATTTCACCTAATTTAGGAGATTAAATATGGCTTTTGAATTGCCACCACTTCCATACGCGAAAGATGCATTAGCACCTACTATTTCAGCAGAAACCTTGGAATACCATTACGGTAAGCATCACCAAACTTACGTAACCAACTTAAATAATTTGGTACCGGGTACAGAATTCGAAGGTAAATCACTTGAAGACATTATCACCAAAGCATCTGGTGGGATCTTCAATAATGCAGCTCAGGTGTGGAATCACACTTTTTACTGGAACTGCATGACTCCTGATGCTAAAGGTGCACCATCTGGTGATTTAGCAGCTGCAATTGATTCTACATTTGGATCTTTTGAAACATTTAAAGAAGAATTCAGCAAATCTGCTGCAACAAACTTCGGTTCAGGTTGGACATGGTTAGTTAAAAAAGCAGACGGTAGTATTGCGCTTGCAAATACAAGTAATGCAGGTTGTCCGCTGACTGATGGTGTAACACCATTACTAACGGTAGATGTTTGGGAACATGCTTATTACATTGACTTCCGTAACGCACGTCCTAAATATTTAGAAGCGTTCTGGGGACTTGTAAACTGGGACTTCGTTGAAGCTAATTATGCAGGCTAGTTCAACCCAGTTAGCATGAGTTGTTAATTACGCTACAACGTTATAAAATAATGCGTTTTTGATAAATGGCAGTTTCATTTGAAACTGCCATTTTTCGTTTATTGACCCTGAAAAAGTCATACAGAAAAGCCTGGACGGCAAGGAGCATAAAGCCATGACAGAGTCAGTCATGCCTACATACGGTCGCTTAAATGTAGCATTTACTAAAGGTGAGGGTGCCTGGCTAACAGATGACCAGGGTCAACGTTATTTGGATGCGCTTAGTGGTATCGCTGTATGTAATTTAGGTCATTGTCATCCTGCAGTCACGCACTCGATTCAACAGCAAGCTGAAGCACTTATCCATACGTCTAATTATTACCACATACCTCAGCAAGAGGCTTTGGCCAATAAATTGACTGCGATATCAGGGATGCAACAGGCTTTTTTCTGTAATTCGGGTGCTGAAGCGAATGAAGCAGCCATAAAAATTGCTCGTAAATATGGCCACAGCAAAGGAATTGATAAACCGGTTGTTATTGTCATGGATAGTAGTTTTCATGGCCGGACAATGGCGACGCTGACGGCCACAGGTAATGCAAAAGTACAAGCAGGTTTTGATCCGCTATTACCTGGTTTTGTCAGAATTCCGTTTAATGACTTAGATGCACTGCGAATGGCTATTGGCCATTGGCCTGAAGCGGTTGCTGTTTTAGTTGAACCTATTCAAGGTGAAGGTGGAATTAAAGTTCCAGACGCGGAATACTTAGCGGGTGTCAGGGCGATCTGTACTCAGCGTAAACTATTAATGATGCTTGATGAAGTACAGACAGGCATCGGCAGAACGGGTAAATGGTTTGGTTTTCAGCATACTGAAGGTTTGATACCCGATGTAATGACCTTGGCCAAAGGCTTAGGTAATGGCGTGCCTATCGGCGCATGTTTGGTTGCCGGTCATGCTGTTGGTATTCTTCAAGCGGGCAATCATGGTTCTACATTTGGCGGCAATCCCTTGGTATGTGCAGCAGCCAATAGTGTGCTTAATACCATTGAGCACGACCAGTTGTTACCGCATGTGGAAACATTGGGTCTAGCTATGCTGAACCGCTTTAAAGAAAAGCTAGCAGGTAATCCGGGTATTAAACAAATTCGTGGTAGAGGCATGATGTTTGGTATTGAACTAACGATGCCCTGCGCGGACTTAGTTAAACGTGCGTTAGCTGATTATCTACTCATAAATGTAACGGCTGAAAGTACGATTAGATTACTGCCACCACTAATTATTAATTCTGAAGAAGCTGAAATGATCGTCGATAAAGTCAGTCAACTGATCATTGATTTTATTGCAGAACAGCCAGTTGAGAGCGTTGCTTAAAATGAGACATTTCCTAACATTAAAAGATCTCAGTCCAGCAGAATTATCATCATTGATTGATCGTGCGGCTGAGTTGAAAAAAATGCAGCATGCTGGTGAAATCTATCAGCCATTGAAAAATAAAGTGTTAGCGATGATTTTTGAAAAATCATCAACACGGACCCGAGTGTCGTTTGAATCAGCGATGATTCAATTCGGTGGTGGATCAATATTTTTGTCCCCAGATGATACGCAATTGGGCCGTGGTGAACCTGTTGAAGATTCAGCACGTGTCATTTCGAGCATGGTCGACGCAGTGATGATTCGCACATTTGAACATAGTAAGGTTGAAACCTTTGCTCGATTTTCATCTGTACCGGTTATAAATGCACTGACAGATGATTACCATCCCTGCCAATTGTTAGCAGACATGCAAACTTACAAAGAGCACAGAGGTGATATCCGTGGCAAAACAGTCGTGTGGATTGGTGATGGAAACAATATGTGTCATTCCTACATTAATGCGGCGCAACAATTTGGTTTTAAACTCAATATTGCGACACCTGTAGGCTATGAACCATCACAAGCAATTGTGAATGGTGTGGATGCGGAAATTTCATTATTTCATGATCCCATCATAGCAGCGACGGATGCTGATCTCGTTGTGACCGATGTTTGGGCCAGCATGGGACAGGAAGAAGAGCAGCGCAAGCGAGAAGCATTATTTGCTGATTTTCAAGTTAATGCACAAACCATGAGTGTAGCTGCGCAGGACGCATTATTTATGCATTGTCTGCCTGCCCACCGTGGTGAGGAAGTAACTGCTGATGTCATTGATGGCAAACAAAGTGTTGTTTGGGATGAAGCAGAGAATAGACTGCATGCACAAAAAGCACTATTAGAATTCCTCTGTGCAAATTAGCAGCTAATCATCATTGTTTTGCAGCATATTTTCTAGTTCAGTCAGTCTTTCAATCGTGCCAATATCTGACCAGTACCCATCATAAAACTGACCGCTGATTTGGTTATTTTTAATGGCGTTATCAAATATTGGTTTCAGTGCAAGTCGCTGATTTTGTAGACCGGAAAAGAGAGTTGGATGATAGAGGCCTATTCCACTAAAGGTGAATTTTGGTTCGCTATTTGACATTAAACGGCCTTCAACTAGTCCAAAATCTCCAGCAAAGTTATGTTGTGGATTTGTTACTAATACTAAATGGCAGTAGACACCATATTCTAAGTGTTTCCCTGTCAGCAATCTAAAATCAAAATCTGTCCATATATCGCCATTAATGACCAAAAAGGGCTCATCGCCTAACAGGGGTAATGCATTGATTATTCCGCCTGCTGTTTCTAAGCTTTCACCTTCTTCATGTGAATACTGTATTGATACACCATAATGACTACCATCACCTAAAGTAGCAGGGAATTGCTCTGCTAAATAAGCGGTGTTAATGATTATGTCAGTGATGCCTGACTCGACTAGGTTTTCAATTAGATACGCTATGAGTGGCTTGTCATTCGCTTTGATTAGTGGTTTTGGTGTAGTGTCAGTTAAAGGACGCAATCTTTCCCCACGACCTGCGGCTAAAATCATTGCTTTCATTGAATGGCCATAACTTCTTTAGTATTAATTAAAAAATGATGGAGAGGTTCCAACTCTTCATATCGTTTTGTTGCCTGCAAAACATAATGTAACGTGAGTGGCAGATCATTGAGGTAATTTGATTTACCATCGCGATAGTGCAGACGGCAAAATATTCCCAGTACTTTAAGATGCCGCTGTAAACCCATGATATCGAACCAACGGTCAAATTGTCTTTCATCGTTTTCTGATAGTAAATCCAGTGATATAGCACGGCTTTTATAATAGTTCTTCCATTCATCAACACGTTCGACTGGCCACTTTATATAACAATCCTTTAACAATGACACTAAGTCATAGCTTACCGGCCCAATCACCGCATCTTGAAAATCAATGATACCGAGCTTGTCTTCACAAACCATTAAGTTTCGGCTGTGATAATCACGGTGTACAAAATAATGAGGTTGTTGACGGGTTTCAGAAAGAATGAAGTCTATAGACTCATTCACACAAACGGGACTAGTCAAACCAAGGTGTTTTTCTAGGAACCATGAGGAGAATAGAGACATTTCATCGAACAATTTTTTATCATCGTATATAGGAAGTGCCACTTGGTTTTGTGTGGCACATTGCATAGTTAGTAATTCATCTATAGCAAGTTTATATAGACTATTAGCTGTATCAATGGAGACAGCTGATAAGAAGGATGTTGAACCAAAATCAGTAAGCAATAAGAACCCTTGTGTGATGTCTTTGGCATGAATAACAGGGACATTGACTCCCTGACTAGCTAAAAACTCGGCGATACTGATAAAGCTGCTAATGTCCTCATGTTCAGGAGGTGCATCCATTACGATAAATGATTGTGTCTTATAGTGGATGCGAAAGTAACGACGGAAGCTTGCATCACTTGAGGCAATACTAAGCTCAAAATTATCACTTTCTAAGGTGTTTTTTAACCAACTTTTCATGGTGGCTATGCGTGTATCAATCTCAATTACGTCTTGCATTTCAAGTGTCTTCAATTTTGTCTAGATGTCACTAATGATAGTGTTGATTTAAATAGAGGTAATAATTATCTCTTATTTGACCTTTTAGTGTTGTATGATCGGGAATTATTTCCCGTAAACACAGTCAGTGTATTTCAAGTTTTTAAGAATCATGCAACAGTGGAGTCACAATGAATAAATGTATTATCTCAGGCTTATTATTAAGCGTATCGTCTATAGCAATGGCTCAGGATTATATAACACCTGCTGACATTCCAGCAGATGCCCAACAAAAAATGTACAGCATCATCACCGACTACAATAAATGTATGATGAATGGTCGTTTAAATACTAGCTTGGCAGGGAATAGCCCTCAGCAACAAGCTGAAAATATCATGAATTCATGTCAGTCCCATCTAGATGATTTAGACTCACATCTAAATGCGAATAAGGTCGAGCCAAGTTTGGTAATGGGGATGACAAAACGCTTACGCTCTAAAGCGGCTCGCCAATTGATGGCACAAACAATGAATAGTTATGCTGCTCAGGCGTCAGCCATGATTAATGCCGATAAAATGAAAGAAGAAGAGTCAGCAGAATAACTTAAATAGGCTTATTGGGCTGTAATACGTCGATGTTTTCAAGGTTGAGCAGCTCAATAAGTTTTATTAATGGTAATCCAATCAGTGTATTGGGATCATCCCCTTCCATGCGTTTGAACAGGCTGACACCAAACCCTTCAGATTTGAAACTCCCAGCACAATCAAACGGCTGCTCTTTTTCAATATAAAAACTGATTTGTTCAGCAGTTAGTTCACGAAAATAGACGTTATAAAATTCCACGCTGTGCTGAATTGATTGTGTTCGAGAATTATAAAGTGCAATACCTGTTATAAACTTAACCTTATTTCCTGAGGCGATTGACAATTGTTCAAATGCTTTCTCGGTATCACCTGGTTTTCCTAAAATTCGATCACCAATCACTGCAACTTGATCTGAGCCAATGATCAAGCTGTCAGGATTGTGTTCTGCCAAAATGATCGCTTTTGATTTCGCCAACCGAGTAACTAATTCAGTGGGTGCTTCGTTGTCAAATGCGGTTTCATCTATGTTTGGTGAGGCTTGGGTAAAAGGGAGTCCAAGCTTTTTTAATAAGTCGGCACGATAGGGCGAACTTGATGCTAAAACAATTTTCTGCATGATAAGAGCTTTTTTAACAGTCCTAGGTGATCACTGTGGGTTCAGTTCTACCGGTAAATTTTTCAATAAGCGCAATTGAGCTTGCAAGCTCGATGAGTTGTGTCAGTGCTTGTTGTGTCTCTTGTTCAAGTTTAGTTGCATCATCCTCATACGATTCAATATAAACACGAAGTGTTGCGCCTTGTGTGCCTGTACCAGATAAACGGAAAATTATCCTGTCGCCTCCAATAAACCCTATTCGAACGCCCTGATTATTTGAAACACTATTATCTACAGGATCTAGATAACTAAAGTTGTCAGCATATTCGACAATACGTCCATCAAGATTTTTTCCAACGAGAGAGCTAAGCTGAGATTGAATATGTGACATAAGCGCTTCAGCTTGTTCGGAAGGGACTTCTTCATAATCATGACGAGTGTAGTAGTTTCGTCCATATAGCTTCCAATGTGCTAAGACGATTTCATTGACTGATTGGTGCTTGACGGCAAGAATATTCAACCAAAATAGCACGGCCCATAAGCCATCTTTTTCCCGAATGTGGTTTGAGCCTGTACCAAAACTTTCCTCACCACACAATGTGGCAAGATCTGCATCTAATAAATTACCAAAAAATTTCCAACCGGTTGGTGTTTCGTGAGCTTCAATTCCTAGCTTCTCAGCAACACGGTCAGCCGCTTGACTGGTTGGCATTGAGCGCGCGATACCTTTGAGTCCCGTATTGTAGGCAGGTACACAAGTGGCATTAGCAGCGAGAATAGCTAAACTATCGGATGGTGTTACAAAAAAATGATTCCCAAGAATCATATTTCTGTCGCCATCTCCATCGGAGGCGGCCCCAAAGTCTGGTGCGTCGTCAGCATACATTTGATCTACTAGCTCTTTGGCATACGTAAGGTTAGGATCTGGATGACCTTGACCAAAATCATTTAACGGTATGCCATTGATTACCGAACCTTCAGCTGCTCCTAAACGTTTTTCCAATATCTCGATAGCATAAGGGCCTGTAACGGCATGCATTGCATCGAATCGTAATGAGAAGTCGGAGGCAAGTAATTGTTTGATTGCATCAAAGTCAAAAATTGCTTGCATTAAATCAGCATAGTCAGCGACGCAATCAATGACTTCCACCGTCATATCGCCAATAGTTTGCTGGCCTAACTCATGTAGCTTTAAATCAGCCGCATTAGCGATTTTATATTCGGATATTTCAAGTGTTTGTTGATAAATACCATTGGTGATACTTTCTGGTGCTGGGCCACCATTACTGACGTTGAATTTAATACCAAAGTCACCATCTACCCCAGCTGGGTTATGGCTTGCAGAGAGGATAATTCCACCAAAGGCACTATATTTACGTATCAGGCATGAGGCGGCTGGCGTAGATAAAATACCATTCTGACCGACCCATACATGAGAGAAACCATTAGCTGCTGCCATTTTTAGGATTATTTGTATGGCTGTCTGATTGTAGTAGCGACCATCACCGCCTATGACTAGGTTCTTTCCCGTGCAATCACCAAGTGCATTGAAAGTAGACTGAACAAAGTTTTCTAAGTAATTAATTTGTTTAAAGGTTGTTACTTTCTTACGTAAGCCTGATGTTCCCGGTTTTTGATCGGTAAAAGCATCGGTTCGTACAATAGTCATTGTCATAAATTATCCTGAATAATACTGTCAGCGTATTTTTGCTAAAATTAAATCTTCCATCCACTATACTGTCTGAATGTCCATGCCTCAACACAATGATAAATCGCGCCTGATGCGTCTAGCGACATATGCATCTGTATTAACGGCCGTTACATTAATTTCGGCTAAAATTGTGGCTTGGTTTGTGAGTGACTCTGTCAGTATTCTAGCTACTTTGATTGACTCAAGTTTAGATGTCTTAGCATCCATCGTGAACATGGTCGCTGTACATCATGCCTTGCAGCCCGCTGATAAGGAACATCGATTTGGTCATGGCAAGGCTGAGGCATTAGCTGGGTTAGGCCAATCAATGTTTATTGCTGGCTCTGCTGGTGTGTTGTTATTACAAGCTATTCATCGTCTTCTTCATCCACAACCTCTGCAAAATGGCATAGAACTCGGTATGGTCGTGATGGTCTTTTCTATCGTTATGACCTTATTACTGATTACATTTCAAAACTATGTTATTGCAAGAACGGATTCTTCTGCAATCAGAGCTGACGCACTTCATTATCGAACTGACTTATTAGTCAATGCGACTGTCATAGCTGCTTTACTTCTATCACTCTATGGCTGGCAATATATGGATTCGATATTCGCCATACTCATTGCTGTATATATCGTTTACAGTGCTTGGGAAATTATAAAAGAGTCAATCGATTTGCTCATGGATCATGAAATTTCTAATGATGATCGCGCTCTAATACAACAAATTATCCTCTCGCATCCTAAGTCCAGAGGCATGCATGATTTGAGAACAAGAAGATCTGGTACAACTGTTTTTGTGCAGCTGCATTTAGAGATGGATCGTGATCTTACCTTGTTAGAGGCTCATAGCATTACAGAAGACCTGGAACAAAAAGTGATCGCACTATTTGGTGATGCTGAAGTTATTATTCACGAAGATCCGTATCCAAATTCTTCTACAGTTTTATCTTAATTTTATTTATCAAGTGATAAAATATTTATACTATTAGTGCACAATTATATTGAGGTTATTAAGATTAACAACGTAGACATCGCTATTAAAATCACACTTGTAATAAGTCTGATCCTAATGACATCCATCATTTTTTATCGGTTTAGGAAAAAAAGAAATACCTATATCCGTAAGCTAGATAGCTTACTAAAACAGGTTCAAAAGAATGAGTTGAGATCCATTATCATTCCTGATGGTATTGGTGGCTTGATAGAAATAGAACGTTTACTTCTTTTAGAACAAGGCTTGGTAATAGTAGAGACATATCCAATAGCTGGTCACCTGTTTGGTGCAGATAATATTGATCAATGGACACAGATTATTGATGGTCGCAGTTTTAAATTCACTAATCCTTTGAACCGGATACATAATACCAAGCACGCACTTCAGCTGTTAGCGCCGAGGCTACCTATTTTTTGCCGAGTTATTTTTACTGAAAATAGTAACTTCCCAAAGGGTAAGCCAGCAGAAGTCTCTGTTTTATCATCTCTGGAACAGGACTTAAAACCTATACTGCAACATACTCAGATGACAAAACTTGCTGAGGAGGCATGGGATCGAATTATTAGAATTGCCAGAACAGATGGCCAGTCAATTTATAGAGAGTCATAAAAATGACGACTAAACCGCTTGTTGTTGCTATTTCATCACGTGCATTATTTGACTTGGATGAGAGCCATCGAATATATGAAGAGCAAGGCACAGAAGCTTATTGTAAATATCAAATTGAAAAAGAAGATGAGCCGCTTCAGCCTGGTGGTGCCTATAATCTCGTCAAAAAATTACTGGCACTGAACGATAATAATCCTAATACCCCAAGAGTTGAGATTATATTACTGTCACGTAATAGTGCTGATACCGGATTAAGGGTATTTAACTCTATTCAACACCATAAATTGGCTATTACTCGAGCCGTATTTACCTCTGGTAGTAGTCCTTATCGATATGTGGCTCCTTTTAACGCCAATTTATTCCTATCAACCAGCCCTGAAGATGTTGCCATGGCTCTAGAAGCAGATATTGCATCAGCGACAATACTGGCAAGTAATGTTAAAAACAAAGTTGAAAGTGAGCAGCTTCGTATTGCATTTGATGGTGACGCTGTGCTTTTTTCAGATGAGTCAGAACGTATTTTTAAAGAAAAAGGCTTGCAAGCATTCACTGAAAATGAACAAAACACAGCTCGGGCACCACTCTCTGGCGGTCCATTCAAAGATTTTTTAATGGCGTTAAATCAAATTCAGACTGACTATCCTGAGAACGAATCACCTATACGAACCGCATTGGTAACCGCTCGGTCGGCTCCAGCACATGAACGCGTAATCAGGACTCTGAGGGCTTGGGGTATACGTATTGATGAGGCTATTTTCTTGGGTGGTATGGAAAAAGGACCTTTTTTAAAGTCATTCGGTGCCGATATCTTTTTTGATGATCAGGTGAAACATTGTGAATCTGCCATTGAACATGTGGCTGCCGGTCATGTCCCTCATGGTGTAGCTAACCAACCTAAAAAAATAGATAACTAGTTCAATGGATAAGTACGATTCTCTTAATGCCTTAATTGAAAAACTCAGTGAACAGGATATGCCTGTATTTTCGAGTACAGTGATGAACGTTTCCAACGCGGTCAATAGTGGGAAAACCTCTGCCTCAGATGTTGCTAACATCATTTTACAAGATGCATCATTGACGAGCCGAGTATTAAAGACTGTCAAACCGTTCATTTTAATCCGACAAAAAATGTTATCAGTACAGTTTCACGTGCTGTCATGGTTATGGGATTTGATCAAGTCAGCTCATTGGCACTCTCAATGGCATTAATTGATAATCTAAGTGCAGGGAAGCAGAGAGATCAGTTAGTAAATGAGATGGCATTTGCTTTTATCGCTGCTATACAGGCTCAGGAGCTTTCAAAGCTGACAAAAAATGGAATTCCTGAAGATATTTTTGTCACCACATTACTTGTAAACCTAGGAAGTATGGCTTTTTGGGCTTTCGGTGACGATAAGTGCGAAACCTTATTATCAAGAATCAACGAAACAAACAATTCGGTTCAATCAGAAATTGATATCCTCGGTTTTCCACTTTCACAACTCACCCAAGCACTATGCCAGTCTTGGTCATTAGGATCGTTATTAGATGATTATCTCCATGAACGCAGCACAATAGAAAATAAACAAATAATTGATCTAGGTCTTGAACTCGCCAATGCTGTGATCAGCGGTTGGGAATCTGAGGCGATGGAAAATGCGATAAATCATGTGACCAACGTCTGTGATGTGGATTCAGATACAGCGAAGCAGCTTGTGTTGAATCACACTTCAAAAGCAAAAGAGTTGACACTTCTTTACGGTAGCTCGCAAGTATCTGATGCGATCGTAGTTCCGTCTGTTTTAGTAGGTGAGGAAGACAATGATGAAAACAGTAAATCAGAGCTAGTCAGTGAACAGGGAGACGAAGCTCATACAGATTTTCTCATGAAAGTTATGCAGGAGATGACGGCATCATTGCAAGAAAAACCGACAGTTAGCTTGATAATTGAAATGGCATTAGAAGGTATGTATCGTGGGCTTAACATGGATAGAGCCATATTTACGTTAATCAATCCTGACAGAAAGTCATTAAATTGTAAGTTCGTACTCGGCGAGATGAGTGATCAGCATGAGCAAGCATTGAAATTAAGTTTCAGTGGTGATGATGCGCTGGGTATGCT
>DRHY01000076.1 GCA_011052985.1 Methylophaga thalassica | reverse complement strand
GACACTCTGTAGAAATCCTTTAGATGCATCTGTCACCAAATCAAACACATGATTAAAACCGTTTTGCCCACCATAGTATGGATCTGGCACGTCATCCTCTTCCCGTTCTGGCGCATAATCTAAGAACATTTTTACTTTGTGCTGATGTTCTGTAGGGCAGGCATTGATTAATATTTCATAATTACTCGTGTCCATAGCGAATATGAAATCAAATTCCTCAAAATCTGACGTGCTGAATTTTCTGGCTCTTATATACGATAGGTCAATACCTCGTTGCTTGGCTGTTTGTTGAGCGCGAGTGTCAGCCTGTTCCCCAACATGGTAGGCATGGGTGCCAGCGGAATCGATGACAAACCTGTCTCGGATACCTGCTTGTTCTACCATATGGGTAAACACACCCTCAGCGGTGGGTGAACGACAAATGTTGCCCATGCAGACAAAAAGTACTTTTATTTGATTCATTGTGTATTTAATTTAGTTAGTCAGAAATAATTGGAAAATTGTGGATTATTTTAATCACCACCTGTTGTTTCAACACTCAGCGAGTAGTTGATTGATCATGGACTCTGCTTGACCTAAATACCCGCCACCAAATAGATTGAGATGATTGAGTATATGATAAAGGTTGTATAAGGTTTTGCGACTATTATAGCCAGCATCTAACGGATAGGTGTTTTTGTAGGCAGCAAAAAAGTCTCCACCGAACCCACCGAACAATTCTGTCATCGCTAAATCTGTCTCTCTATCACCATAATAACAAGCGGGATCGAATATAACAGGCTGTCCATTTTCATCAGCACCGGCATTCCCGCCCCAGAGATCGCCATGTAATAGCGATGGTTTAGGTGAGTAGCCTGCGAAGAATACGTCTAATTTGTTAATAAGTTTTTCACCTTGCTTTTGCAAGCTACCGCCAAAACCATTCTCACTAGCGAAGCGTAATTGGGCTGCTAAACGATTTTGCTGCCAAAAACTGGGCCAGTCATGATGTCTCTTGTTTAGCTGTGGTGTAGAGCCAATAGTATTGTCGATGGACCAACCAAAATAAGGTTTCTCAACTGCATGTAATTGAGCGAGTTGTTCACCCAATTGAGCCGCAGCACTTCCACGCAAGCTACCGATATGTATGTATTCCAAGACAAGATAACTCTGCCTATTATTACTTCCAAAACAGATAACGTGAGGGATCCGAACCGCATCAACAGCGGACATTTCTTGTAAACCTTGTGCTTCAGCTTCAAACATATCCAGGCGAGATGGCGCATTTGTTTTGATGAAAAAACAATGGTCATCACTGGAAAGTTTATAGGCGGTGTTGATACAGCCTCCGCCCAGACTGCTCAGTTGATAAGGTCTTAGAGAAAGTTGAGTTGCCTGTTCAATGTCGTCAATAATATTCTCGACATCAGCCATGATATTTACCTTTGTATTAAATAGTCATTTCTACGCTCAAGCATAGGATCTATAGCGCTTAGCTTCAAGCTGATTAACACAATAAATAATTGAATAACCCTTGGAATTTAGCCGGTGAGCCAGTGGAAAGTTATTTGATTCTTCCCACTGGATAGGTAAGCTTGCGGATATATTGTCAATAAGGATTAAGAGATGACATTAAACCCCAAACAACGTGTAGCTATTCACGCAGCTAACTTAGTTGAGAAAGATATGATTGTCGGTCTTGGAACAGGCTCTACGGCCAACTTCTTTATTGAAGCTATAGCGAAACGAAATAAAGCTGAAAAGCTCAATATTCGTGTGGTGAGTAGCTCAATCATTAGCGCCAGCATCGCTAAAGAGGCGGGACTGAATGTTATTGCTTTATCTGATATTGATAACTTAGATATCTATGTAGACGGTGCAGATGAAGTCGCATCTGATCTAACTCTATTGAAGGGGAGAGGTCAGGACCTTGTCAAAGAAAAACTCTTAGCTTCTGCGGCTGATCAATTCTTCGTCTTAGTTGATGAAACTAAGTTAGTGGAAAATATCGGTCAAAATTTTTCTATCCCGGTTGAAGTCATACCAGAAGCATGGCAACTAGTGCTGGCACAGTTAAAGCTTCACGGTGGGCACGGCCAGTTACGGTTGAATTCATCTTCAGACAATGTCGCCTTTACGGCGAGTGGAAGCTTAGTTTTAGATATGACTTTTGGAAAAATGGAAAGTCTGGAGCTGACAATGATTCTGGATACGATTCCAGGCGTGATTGAACATGGGATTTTTAGTGATTTAGCGACAGCCGTATTTATAGGAACTGAAACGGCGGTTGAAGAGCACTGGTACTGAGAGTAGATAGCTGTTTACTTAAAAAAAGGGGGCATAAAGCCCCCTGAATATGCTCTAAGAAACGAAGACTTATTTTTTGAGTTCTACTAACACTGTTTCAGCTTTAGATTTTCCAAACTCTCCAGAACCCTCAACGCCGATGTAGCTGACAACACCATCTTTGATGATCATGGCAAAACGGTAACAGCGCACGCCCATTCCACCCGCTGTCATATCACGGTCGAGCCCCATTGCTTTTGCAAATTCGGCACTCCCATCAGCCATCATTCTCACTTTACCTTCGTTGTTTACTTGTTTGCCCCAGGCTCCCATAACAAATGGATCATTAACGGCCATACACCAGATTTCATCAGCACCAGCAGCTTTGATTTGATCTGACAAGGCAATAAAGCCTGGTAAATGCTGCTCTGAGCATAAAGGGGTAAATGCCCCCGGCACACCAAATAGAACAATCGTTTTACCCTTAACTAATTCGCTGACATCTTGTGCTTGAGGATTAATTGGGCAACCGCTTTCGGCCGAAAAATCGACACACTCGGAAAGTTTAGCTGCAGGTACTGTTTGTCCAACTTCAATTGTCATGGTGGCTCCTTTGTTATATGACTAAGTAGTATGTGCTGTAGCATAAGGCAATTGACTAGAGATAAAAACACCACTATTTATATGGTTTTAGTGGTTTGGAATTCAACAGTTGAATCGTTATCATGGTGCTCACAAAACAAACAAATCAGAGGTAAGTATATGGCTGAACATCAACTTCGCTGGGGCATTTTGGGCGCTGCCAGAGTCAATGAAAAACTCCTTCCCGCTATTGTTGAAGCAAAAAATGCCAAGTTGATGGCTATCGCCAGTCGTCGTGTTGGTGCTGCAGCAGAATTATTGGCAAAATTAGCCCCCCAATTAACGGATGTTGAAACCTTTGATGATCCGGAATCTTTACTAACGCACCCAAATATTGATGCAATTTACCTCCCAATGTCTAATGAAGAGCATGCGGAATGGGCGTTGAAAGCCATTAATCACGGGAAACATGTCTTAATAGAAAAACCGATGGCATTAACTGTGGCTGATATTGATGCTATCGAAGCTGCCGCTAAAGCACACAGCGTAACGGTGATGGAGGGATTTATGTATATTTTCCATCCTCAGCATGATCGAATTAAAGACATTATTGATTCAGGAAAAATTGGCGATATTAGAACAGTCAAAACCGCTTTTGCCTTTCCGATGAAACCAGCAAGACTGTATCGCATTAATCGCGACATAAATAATGGTGGTGGTGCTATGTGGGATATTGGCCCTTACGCAATTCACACTGCACGCTTATGGTTTGAACAAGAACCTACGGCAGTGATGGCGATGGCTAAGCTAAATGAACATGGTGCTGATGTCAGTCTAAGCGGTGTGTTTGATTTTACAGATGGAAAATTTGCTCATTTTGAAATGAGCTTTGAACATGCTCGTCGAAGTGAGTACGAAATTATTGGTACTAAAGGCGGAATAAAGTGCCATACCGTATGGCAACCTGAAAATGAAGCGGCCACCATTAGCTGGTGGAATGATGAACAAACTGAAACAGAATCATTGGAGATAGCCAATCACTTTAACTTAGAGATTGAACATTTCTCTGACTGTATTTTGCATAATAAACCAGTGAAATTAACATTCGCTGATGCAAGAGCTAACTGTGCTGCTATCAATGCGACGTTAAAATCTACAGCTGAGTCAATAAAAGTGGCTATAGATTAGGGCTTGTTCTTGATTGAGGGAAAGCTCATTTAGTTATTACTGAGATCATTGTAATAGGAGAGAAAGTTTAAATTTTGCTACGCTTGAAATTATGTCTTGCCCGAAATGATTGTTGTAAACGACATATTAAATCAATGGTTTAATATGTTTTTCATGGCCTACACCGGGTTCCGGCAGTTAGATAGGTCGATAATTTCACTTAACGCTTCCTGATCGCTGTGCGTAAAAAGAACGGGAATCTTATTCTCAAGCTGCTTAGCAATACATATTGCCAATCGATGATGACCACCATCGATAACAATCTGTGACTTATAAGGTCTAATGAAACAGGGGGTAATTGACCCTCCGCTAGCCCAATGACTGATAAGTCTTGATAAGCTAGCAGAGCAGGACGCTTGCCAGGTATTTTCAATCAGTTGCTTAGATAACGAATACAGTTGACTGTAGAGGATGTTAACACTGACATCGGCTATAAAGAGGTTTTCACTGTTTCCTCTCACTGTAGTCATGTCACTCATCGATATTGCATCTTGTGTTTCATCCCACTTAACCATCTTACTGGTAAGGCTCTCTATGCATGAATACTCACAGCAGTGATTCAATTTAGGTTTCACGACATTGGATCTTCTTATATTTTGTAATTCAAATTAGTACCCATTGTAACAATTACCCCCCCCACATTTTTCAGACGTATCTTTCAGCAGATACGTCAGCACTTTTCTTCCAAAAAGCGCTGGATTTATTTATGCAAACTCAGCTACTTAGATTTTTGCTGAGCATCTCACAAAAAAAATGTGGATGAATTCACACGAAAAAATGGTTGCTGTGAGCTGCCTCTCAAAAACAACGATCAAGGCAACTCTTATCCTAGTCAATGCGTAGTATCAACTCATCTGAGCAATTTCAGATATGAACGATATTGAATGTCTCAATATTGTAACTTTGTAAAAAGCCAAACTCGTCGCGAGGCGGGGTCGGAAAGCCACGGGTCTCTGGATTTTTTGGAGATGGCTGGGTTGCATTGCTTCATATAATTTTAAGGAAATATATTATGAAAAAAGCGATGCTATTTGCTGTAGCTCTATTGTTCTCTGTTGGTGCTAATGCTGCGTCTTTAGGTTTAACAGGTATTGGTTCTAATGGCGCATCACAAAATGTTGACGTCAATAATAACAGCGTGGTTCTTGCAGGTGGAACCGTTGGGGAAACATCAGTTTGGTCATCATTATTTGATTTAACAACAGACACTGATACCAACGTTAATATCGAATGGTCATTTAACCCATTCAAAGCGTTAACGGGTGCTCAAATTGTCTTTGGTCAAATTAGTGGCCCTAATGGTTATTATTTACCAGGTTCACAAGTGTTTGATATCACTGGTGACTTTAGCTTTACAGCATTTTTAACAGAGGGTTTGTTTTATGGATTAGATATAATCAATGCATCTTCAAGTGTATTGAAATATGATTTATCTGTATCAGCTGTACCCGTACCAGCAGCTTTATTTTTGTTTGCACCAGTGCTATTAGGTTTCTTAGGTCTGCGTAGAAAATCAGCTGTTGCTGCATAAAACTTGAACCTTAATCAAGTTAACAATTGTTAGTTAGATTAAAAAGGGAGCTTCGGCTCCCTTTTTTTTTATCTTAATACAGTCATTTTATGATATAAATATTAAATAATACATGCACTTATCTGTTTTCTTGTCAGCTGTACTATTTTACATAAGGGTACATATTTACGTATTAAAAGGGTACTTGCTGGATGCGGTGGAGTGATCGATATTGTGTGCGATTATTCTTTATCGAATTTTTTAGCTTTCAATACTGAGCAAATTTTTAAGTAATCTAAACCGAAAAGTTTATAGATGACTCGTAAAAGATGAAATCTAGCAATAGACAATATCCGAGACCATTTCGGTATATTAAACCCAAGGAAAACCAGTGCTAGAATGATGGCTGAAGATATATGAACAATCATTTCTTGTAATTCGTCATGAAACTCTTTGTTGGCAAGATACCAAATGATGTACTTGCCTACTCCCCAAATAACTAAAGAAGAAATCATGAATATTATTATCTTATCTAGGACAGTGAAAATATCTCTTGATAGCGTTAATAACTCATCATATTGTCTAACTTTATTCCCGTCAGGATGAATCTTTAGATAAGTTGTATAAATCTTTTTTAGAACAATTACGTCGAAAATGTCAATCACGCCAGAAAGTGTGGAAGTAAGTAACTCGGGAACGCCATCGACTATTTTTTGGATCTCAATAAGCTCTATAAGCCTATCAATATCTTTCTCAACCTTAGTTCTAGTAACTAACTCTGTTCCTAATGCAATAGAGATTAAATATGATTCTCTAAGCGTATGCATGTTGATATATGCCTCTATATTTTTTTGCTCATTGGTAATATCAATTATGGAGGCTGCGGTTAAATCAATAAGGTTGTTTGTATAATGGATGTTTTTAAGGGGCTGAGCTTTCTGAAGGACGTTTAAGGGTATTGATTGTTTTGCCCTTTCAACAAAAGCATCTCTGCATAAGTCATCAGTGAGCGTGTTGCCTAGCTCAATCCTTTCAGGGTGTCCCCCTGTAATGAATTCATAGAACATGCGTTCTTTAGGACTTGCCCCTAACAAAAGCTTCTCTGTTTTAATTCGAATTTGGTCAAAAAAACTCATATAAACCAGACTCTATCTTTCAATTGCACCAACATGTCTGTATCCCAGTGAGGTACAGTCATAAGTTCACTAGTCCTTTTTGCAAGTTCACCAGAGTATTTAGTCGTAACTGGCTTGGAGCTCGGTTGAAAAGACTTGTGGCTCAAATGTGAGAAGTAAAGAACTTGCTTTGAGAGATCATATAAGTCCTTGTATGTTGACCTTGGATCAAGTTTAATCAATAAAGGAGCTGATTGTTTTCCTCCCATAGAAAGCAATGCCCAACCTTCAGAAATTTCTATATATGTTCCTCGAGGTACGATATCTCTGCCCTCATTTTTATATAATTTGAAAGGATGTTGATAACTGATGTGGATAAGAGAATACTCAATGTTGTAATCAGCAAAATTCTCTACAGCTTTAAGGATTGCTTTGATTTCATAATACTTGCTCGCATCTTTAAAGAGATGAAATATTAATCTAATCGTCGATTGTGGACTGACGCCCTGAATCTGGATTGCCTCAGAAAGAATGCTTGTTATATGTTCTTTTAATTTCTCAGTATAGGAGGACATATTACTTATGGGGCTACACCCTCCAAGAATGTATGAGCCCTGATAGTCGAAAACGCTAGCAAAACCTATAGTTCTATCATTATTTTCATCTATAGAAGAGCCAATCCCTATTACTAGCTCAAGTGCTGACTTGTCATCTTTGTTTATTATCCATGGTGTTCCTCCTAGCTTCGAGTAAATATTCAGAGATATATTCTTCAAAGCAAAATCATTGCATTGCCTAACATTTTCCATTAATACATTTTGAGACGGTATACCCTTACCCAGCAGTTTTGCTTTGAGTCTGGTGTAATCAGACTTCATCAAAGGTTGGCTTTTGTCTGAATAATTTAAGAAGAAGAGGGCTAGATCAAACTCTTTATGTCCAAAGCCTGAAATTTCGTTGATATGATCATCGCGGTTACTGCCAACGTTTATGTATCTGATATTTATCTTTGTTAGGTGAAAAATACTCCCAAGTTTTGCTTTTAGCTTGAGAATGAAGTTTTCGCAGCTACCCGAGTGCTGAGATGGAATAAATGCTACTATCTCAAACACCTTGCTAGACATAAACTCATAAGTATATGGCTTTAGGTTTGACACTGCTTGGTCATAGCCTCCTGGAGTAGTTGCATTGTTGTAGTAATAATGCACAGGCTTAGATATGAAAAGATCATTGAAATTACTGTTTGGAATTGTGAAGTGATTTAGTTTTACAAGTGCTGCTCCATCCACAACTTTGATATTTGTGAGGGAATCCAGAAGTTTATTGAAAGATTTTTTTATGTGGTCAAATTCATTGATCTTATTTGAAGTCTTTTCTTCGATTACTTTTTTCTGCTGCTCCCCTCTAACTGCACTAACATAAAGCTTTACATTCCTTGAGCTTCCCACAATCACTCCATTCTTCCTATCCCAGCTGGATGTGTCTATGCCCTCATCTTGAATCTCTTTTTCTGGAACATCAAATCTTCGCCTAAACTCTCTCCAACAACTTATATAGACTATATTTCTATCGCCTCTTATGAAATAGCCGACCGAAAAACAAAAGTAAGGAATATAGGAAAGTTTAGATATGTTGAAACGAGTTTTAGAATTGTCGATTTTAAAGTGATAAACGGAAGAATATTTTTGCCTGTGTGGTCTTCGTCCTGTGCTAAAGAAATAATTAATAACACTTTGCTGGATAACCTTAGTATAAACATCAGGGTTATTCTGTAGTGACACTTCTACAGGCTCAAATCCTATTGGACGAGAACTTTCTTTACCTCGACTAGGCCACGCATAAATTTTGTTTGACCACCTAAAGTAATAAATTTCACTACCGTCATTTTTACATTCATCAAAAATTCTTTGTGAATAATCAGTCTGAAAGATATTCAGTGAATATTTAGATACAACTAATTCAGCAAAATTGGGAGCAACTCCCATGAAGTTTACGTCCGTCATTTGGGCTAATCCTTTGCCATCTCATCAAGATTATTAGTTTTGTTTTTATCGGGGTTTGTTCTTAAGTAGTCTTTTATGGCTTTTATAGGGTGGACAGCATGGGCATTCTCAATTTCATCTTTGTCGGCCATCTTTATGGCTGTTTTGATGGGGGTGAATGTTTTATTACCAGACAATCTAACTGAACTCACATTTCCTTTAGAGTCAACTTTAGCATCGATTATTTTCTTTTTCATAGAACCTCCACCAGAATGAAAAACCACATCAGGTTGTGCTTTGAATATACACTACACACAATATATTGGGGTTTTCATATATTTTTCAAGTTTATATGGAGTTAGTTTCTAAATACTCAGGAATGCATGATTGATTATCTATATCTTATTAAGTTAAAGGCACATAGATATTTTCGTTGATCTAAAATGTAACAACTTGATGGAATCTCGTACAAGTTTGGAACTTCACGATGACTTAACAATCATCTATCAGCCTTGAAAATATGCCCCAGACTTAATTCTCTGAATAGTAGATACCGAAATACCAAGCTGAGCGGCAGTCTTCCTAATTGACAATCCACCAGCCAACAACTCAAGCACTTTCTCACGGTCAATCTCTTGTGGTCTTCCCTTGTACTTACCTGCTTCTTTAGCTTTCTGAATTCCCTCTCGTTGACGCTCTAACAACATCGAACGCTCAAACTGATACACAGAGCCAAGCACACCTAACATAAGTTCCTGCATAGCATTCTGTTCACCTGTGAAGGTTAATCCTTCCTTATGAAAACGTACAGTCACACCTTGAGCATTCAACTGCTTAATCAGTTCGATTAGGTCAGCAACGTTACGTGCCATACGTGATATGTCATGAACATGAACTTCATCACCTTCACGGACATACTCAAGTAAAGCCTTAAGCTGTGGTCTGTTCGTATCCTTCCCTGAGCATTTATCTGTAAAGGTTCTATCGAACTCTATACCGTCAAGCTGTCGCTCTGTGTTCTGGTCTACTGTGGATACTCTGATGTATGCGATGCGTTTCATTATGAGTCACTTCCGTATTCATTTAAGTCTTAGAAGTCTGGAGTGTAGTGTACTCATAAATAAAAATCAACTTAAAGGATTACACTTATCGTATTCAGTAATGATGTGGTCATAGGGTGTAGGTAAAAGAATACATGACAATAAGGATGCAGCGTTTTCTCGCTAACATTCAAAGAAGAGTCAGTATTTGTAGAAAACAAAGGTATAGATAGCTATAATCAAAATCTCTACTAAACAATAGGTAGACTGTTGGTACCTGAATATAAGAATGGCTTTCTAAAATGAAATCAATCTGGCTAGTGCTTTTCCTTCTGATAATTTCAGGCACATCACATGCAAATACTAGTAATCAATCAAATGAAGCAGTTCAAGTCTGGAGAAATACAGGGATGTGTCTATCGTTCCTTGAAAGCATCAGACAAACCCGAAAAGTTTCAGCTGAGGAAGAGCAATGGCAAAAGGCTGTTTCTAGAGCCACTTTGGCTTTCATCAATGCTTCAAAAAGTGCTGGTATGCATATAGATACCAGTAGTCAGGATGCATTTCATCGAGACATTCAGATTTACATCGATTTATTTGGTAAAGTGCTCCCTGTGAATGATAAGAGTGCTTTGAGCAAACTTTTCGATGAGTGCACACTTCAGTTTTATTGATGAGCCAAAAGTAATAAGGCTTCTTTACTTTATAGACTCTCGCCGCAGCTTAACCTCAAATACCAACCGCTCAGAAATTAAATCAAGCTTAGTTTATTCAGTCTCCAGTCTGATTGTTGTTTATTTAACTCAGTGCACATGTCATTTACCAACTATACATTTACGAATCAGTTACTTAGGTGTAATTAATGCACTTATGAATACGTTGACTCAAGCTAACAGCCTGTGATCTCATAGCGGCCTTTACTAACCAAGAGGACGTAACAAGTGGAATTACTCAGTATTGAAAAGCTATTCGGCTATGGGATATACGTGGAGCTACGGGACAGCAAAGTAACCAACAGCATGTTTGAGACTGACTCAGTAGGAGAGGGAGAGTGGGAGGCGTGGCTGTTTGGTCGGGTACACATCATTATCAGTGACGAGACTCGCTTAGCTTAGCTAAAAGAAGTACCCCCGTCCCCTCTTAAGTTGTTCAGACCGAGAGGCGGGGCGCGGGGGGAACTCACAGCCATCACATACGCGTATTAGGCTCACACAAATTTGTCGTAAAATTTATGGTCTATTATTTCGTATGAACTTGACGCTTGTTAGGTTGACCTATGGCCTTCGTAGCGAGGCGATCAGCACGTTCATTCATAGGATCACCATTGTGGCCTTTGACCCACACATACGTCACTGTGAGCTTACTCTGAATCGTATCTAATTCCTGCCATAAGTCTACGTTTTTAACAGGCTTTCCTTTACTCAATTTCCAGTCGTTTGCTTTCCACTTTTCCAGCCATTTAGAACAGCCATTAATAAGATACATACTGTCAGTAAATAGTGTAATGGGCGTATCTATATTCTTTACTGCTTTAAGTCCTTCTATGGCTGCTTGTAGCTCCATCCTCTGATTAGTTGTATCAGGAACACCACCACTTATGCATAACTGCTTGGTGTCATTGGTCAGGATTGCAGCCCAACCACCCTGAGCGTTATCTGTGCCATTACCGCTACAAGCTCCATCGGTGTGAATGATTATCTCTTTTGTCATGTGTCTATGTGTCCTCAATTTCATAGATGACAGTTCCCAACAGAAGACAGACCTTAAGAACGGACACACCGTCTACTGACTGTCATCTATGAGATTGTCTCAAGGTATTTGGAATATCTGCTATGGGATTAGCAGTGAGTTAGATGTTGAGATGTACGTAAGTTTTACGTGAGGTTAATATTATAAAAAATATATATAATTCAGTTACTTATGGTGATAAAACGAAAAAGCACCCCCCTTACCCCCACTATAGTTATTACTTACGTTGATACTTATGTTGTTACTTACGTTATTGCTTAGGTTGTTATTACTATGATTATTACATTCTTAGTTATTACTCAAGGTCTACTTACGTATTACTTAGGTTGTTACTTAGGTTATTACTTATGTTGTTACTTAAGTTGATATTATTATCATTGTCATATGGTCAGTTATTACTTAGGTCTACACTTAGGTATTACTTAAGTAGTTACTTTAGTTATATGTATTGTTAATTCAATATCGAAGGTTTGTATTCTCCAAAGGTGGCGGGTAATTGTAGAGGCTTGGTATCACTGGCTTTGATGGTCAGAGAACATTGAGGTGTTTCTGAGCGTATTTCTATCGTTGCTGGTGGAGTAGGGGGTTGAGTTGAGCGATAGTGGATCTGAGGTATCTCTGGATGCTCTGTCTAGCCTTGTAACTACAGTATTTCCTGTAATTACATTCACTAACTCCTAAGCCAATTGATTAGTGAGCCTGAAGTAAAAAACTCAGATAAGAGTCTTTTATCTTTGCAGTTGAATACCCTGCTCAGTTGGAGTGATAACGTTCCAGCCTTTATGCTCAATGAACTTCTCGCTGAACAAGTGGCTCTTGCTCCGGTAAACGCGGTACGTCCCGTCAGAGCCACGGTAGAAGTAACCAAGCTTCAGCAGACTTGACGGGAGTTTGTTTAGGTTGACGTTAGGTAGCTTGCGTCCTACCTCTTTGAGTGTGCGGCTGACCTTAGCTATCGTGTTAACAGCTACGTTACGTTCAGCTACTGCAATACGATTAGCTGCTTCTAACTGCTTCGCTTGTTC
>DRHY01000075.1 GCA_011052985.1 Methylophaga thalassica | reverse complement strand
TCTGTACTTTACCCAGACCATAACTATCTTTCAGTGCTATATCCAAGTTTCTAGCGACTTCTCTTGCCGCTTCTATTGTCTCTAACTGTTCAGCCTTCAGGTCTGGGTTAAAGTGCAAAATAGAGTCTTTTACAGACATGCGATGGAAAGGTTGTGCAAAGTCGATGTCTAAACCTTGATAGTGAACTTGAGTGGTACCTAAAACACTCTGAGTGACAGTCCGCAGCATTTCCTCAGTTAAGTCCATCAGCTCATTGTAATCGGCATAGGCTTGGTAAAATTCAACCATGGTGAATTCTGGATTATGACGAGTGGATAAACCTTCATTACGGAAGTTACGATTAATTTCAAACACACGTTCAAATCCACCCACGACCAAACGTTTCAGGTAGAGCTCTGGTGCGATGCGTAAAAACAGGTCCATATCTAAAGCATTGTGATAGGTATTAAACGGTCTTGCTGTCGCGCCTCCAGGAATAGCCTGCATCATTGGCGTTTCGACTTCTAAATAGTCTTTATCCATCAAAAAGCGACGAATGCCATCAATCACTTTTGTACGTATACGGAATGTTTCACGACTAGCTTCATTCATGATCAAGTCGACATAACGCTGACGATAGCGTGTTTCTTGATCTGACAAACCATGAAACTTCTCAGGTAGCGGTCTCAATGATTTAGTGAGTAATTTTATGCTATCAAGATGAACAGACAACTCGCCTTTTTGCGTGCGAAATAAGGTACCTTCAGCACCGATAATATCGCCTAAATCCCATGTTTTAAATTGTGGGTACACACCTTCAGGTAATTCATCACGGGCGATGTATAGCTGAATATCACCTGACATATCACGGATAGTGGCGAAGCTCGCTTTACCCATAACGCGTTTAGTCATCATTCGGCCAGCCACTTTAACGCGAAGTGGGTTTGCTTTGAGTTTATCCCCATCCCAGTCGGCATATTCCGCCTGTAATTCAGCGTTTAAGACATTACGACGAAAGTCGTTTGGAAAGGCATTACCTTGTTCACGAATGCTGGCTAGTTTTTCACGACGTTGTGCGATCAGTCTGTTTTCGTCGAATTCTGTTTCGTTAGTCATCTTTGTTTCCAGTTATAAACCTGATTTCAATGAGGCTTCTATAAATTGATCTAAATCGCCATCTAACACGGCTTGAGTATTTCCGGTCTCAACGCCGGTTCTTAGGTCTTTAATGCGTGACTGATCCAATACATAAGATCGGATCTGGCTGCCCCAACCGATATCAGATTTAGATTCTTCTGCTGCCTGTTTGACTTCATTTTGTTTCATCAATTCCAATTCGTACAATTTCGCACGCAGCTGATTCATTGCACGATCGCGGTTCTGATGTTGTGAGCGCTCTGTTTGACATTGCACGACAGTATTAGTCGGTACGTGAGTAATACGCACGGCAGAGTCTGTTGTATTAACGTGCTGGCCACCAGCACCACTTGAACGGTAGGTATCCGTGCGAAGATCGGCAGGATTGATATCAATTTCGATAGTGTCATCGACTTCTGGATAGACAAACACAGAAGCAAATGAGGTGTGCCGACGCGCGCCTGAATCAAACGGTGATTTCCTTACTAAGCGGTGAACCCCCGTTTCGGTGCGTAACATACCAAAGGCATACTCACCTTCAAAACGAATCGTGGCACTTTTAACACCAGCAACTTCTCCAGCAGAGACTTCCATCAATTCCACTTTGTACCCCTGAGATTCCCCCCAGCGAAGGTACATGCGTAGAATCATATTGGCCCAGTCTTGAGCCTCAGTACCACCAGAGCCTGACTGTATGTCTAAGTAAGCATTATTTTTATCCAACTTACCTGAAAACATACGTTGAAATTCCAGCTTTTCTAAGCCTTTTTCCAAGTCGTCGAGATCTGATTGCACCGCATCAAACGTGGTTTGGTCCTGTTCTTCTACCGCTAATTCTAGTAATTCTTTGGCATCATCCAAGGTGTCGCGATGACTAGATAATGTGCTTACTATGCGCTCTAAACTCGCCCGTTCTTGACCAAGTTTTTGTGCATATTCAGGATCATCCCATACACTGGGTGATTCCAGCTCGCGCGTTACTTCCGTTAATTTTTCAGCTTTTTCATCGTAGTCAAAGATACCCCCTAAGATCGTCACTGCGATCACGAAGGTCTTTGATTCGCTGCATCGTTGCGCCTAATTCCAAGGTTAACCTCTGATAAAGTAATTGATCATCCGGCAGAGCCGGCAAACGCTATATTGTAGCTGATTTGTTGACGCTATTGCGCCCAGACAATTCATTGTTTGGGTAAAAACCGCATCGGGTCGACCGGTTTGCCATTACGTCGAATCTCAAAATGTAATTTTGTTTTCTGTGTGCCGGTGTTTCCAAGCGTGGCAATTTTTTGCCCTGCTTTAACAACCTGCCCTTCTTTTACTAACAATTTATCGTTGTGGGCATAAGCACTCAAATAAACATCATTATGCTTAATAATCAGTAGGTTGCCATATCTCGCCAAGCCATTCCCGCTATAGACGACCTTACCTGAAGCAGCGGCATAAATAGCCTGACCTCGTGAGCCAGAAATATCAATACCTTTTCGGCCAGCACTGCTATTAGAGTATGTAGAAATAACCTTACCGTTTGTTGGCCAACGCCAACGAAGATTTTGATTACCGGTATATGCAGGTGTTGCTGCTGGTTTCGATTGACCTGAAGTGGGACGTGCTTGTTTTGACGGTGTAGATGGTGAAGATGCCGTGTTCGATTTGGCTGGGCGTGTTGTTGCTTTATATTTTGAATTAAAGCTTAGCTTTTGTCCTACATATATCGTGTAGGGTGAGCGAATGCCATTCATACGAGCTACATCTTTGTAGTCGAGCCCATAGCGCCAGCTAATTGAAAATAATGTGTCACCTTTTCGAACTTTATAATATGCAGGGGGTTTAGTGACTTTTCTTGAACTACTGTCATAAGCACCGATAGGGGCTAATGCAGCACCGCCGCCACCGCAGGCAGCTAAACTCAATATCAGCAGAAGTGGTCCTATCCATCTCATACCGATATAAATATCAGATAACCTATGGTGAGTGCCAGCACTGTTGCCCAGCCAAGTCGATCAATCCAGATATGTAGACTCGATTCCAGCTCAGGCCCACCCCATCGCATTAGTCCTGCGACTAGAAAGAATCGCATTCCTCGTCCGACAAATGCTGCTATGACAAAAGGTAATAAAGCCATATTCGCCACACCAGCAGCAATAGTAAAAATCTTAAAAGGTATCGGCGTAAAACCAGCCAAAAATACGGCCCAGATTCCCCAGCGCTGGAACCATTCAGCTGCGTGTAAATAGGCGTTCATATAGCCGAATGAAATCAACCAAGGTTGCACGACATCAAAAGCAAAAAGACCGATCACATATCCCAGCAAGCCCCCCAATACAGAAGCTATGGTAGTTAGTCCAGCGTAAAACCAGGCACGCTCAGGTCTTGCCAGAGTCATTGGTGCGAGCATGATATCTGGCGGTACCAGAAAGAACGACGATTCTGTAAAGCTGACTAAAGCTAACCAATAGCTGGCATATTTGTGGCGAGCCCAAATCATTACTCTCGCGTAAAGACCGGAAAATAAACGCATTAAATTTGACCGCTCAAAAGAGGAACAAAACTAACAGGATCTAACTCAGTCTCCTCGAAGGTATCACCGACACGATCGATAACACGGAGTGACTGACCTTTGTTACTACCGACCGGAATGACCATGCGGCCACCAGGTGCTAATTGTTTCAGTAATTCTAACGGCACCTGCTCAGGCGCACAGGTCACAATGATGCCATCATAAGGGGCATACCATTCCCATCCCCAGCTACCATCACTATGCTTGAGTTTAATATTATTGAGCTTGAGTTGATAAAAACGTTCGCGTGCTTGATTTTGCAGTGGTGCAATTCGCTCAACACTAAATACCCTCTCAACCAGCTTAGATAACACCGCCGTCTGATAACCGGATCCAGTCCCCACTTCAAGTACGTTTGCACGCTGCGAATCAGCCAAAAGAATCTCTGTCATTTTCGCTACGATATAGGGTTGCGAAATCGTTTGACTATGACCAATAGGTAAGGCAGTGTCTTCATAAGCTCGGCTAGCAAGTGCTTCATCAACGAAAAGATGACGAGGCATCTCACGTATAACAGAGAGTACTTCAAGGCTTTTAATGCCACGCTCTTGCAGACGTGTGATGAGTCTATCTCGCGTTCGCTGAGAGGTCATACCGATGCCTCTTACATCCGTAATCATCTCAAATATCTTTCAACCAATTAGCCACACCATCGATTGCATCATAACGTGTCAGGTCGATTTGCAATGGCGTTACAGATATAGCGCCACGTCGAATAGCATCAAAGTCTGTACCGGGACCAGCATCTTCCTCTTCACCAGCAGGACCAATCCAATACATTGGACGGCCTCTAGGGTCTAATGCCTTCACAACAGGTTCAGCTTTGTGACGATGGCCCAATCTCGTACTCTCAATACCAGTCACCTCATCTATGGGAATATCAGGTACGTTCACATTCAAGATAGTATCTGCTGGCAAAGAAGATGTTTGTAGTTGAGAGACAAGTTTTTTAGCCACCCAGGCCGCTGTCTCGTAGTGAGTCCCCGTATGTGAAGCCAATGAAATAGCAATGGCTGGCAACCCCAAAAAACGCCCTTCCATCGCGGCTGCAACAGTGCCTGAGTAGAGTACATCATCCCCCAAATTCGCACCGGCATTAATACCCGAAATGACCATATCCGGTTCATCGTCAAGCAATCCAGTAACGGCCAAATGTACACAATCTGTTGGTGTACCCTCAACGCGATAAACACCGTCTTCTTGTTTATCTAGGCGTAGAGGATTTTCAAGGGTTAAGGAGTTACTTGCACCACTTCGGTTACGGTCAGGTGCAACAACGGTAATCTCACCCAACTCAGCCATGGCTTTGGCAAGAGTTCGTATGCCTTGTGACATGTAACCATCGTCGTTACTGATTAAAATTTTCATTAGTTGATAGGTCTATTTAGAATCTTTTTATAGGCACTCATATCTTATCAAGATTGAGTCATAATCGTTATTAAATCACATAGAAAGCAGCAGTATCATACTGTTTCATGTGATCGTTCAACAGCTTCATTGCTGTTGATTTGCTGAGTTCACTCAGCGGTTTCTATAGACGTGACTTTTTGTAGTCCACGCGGTAGTTTGTGCCCCCGCTTACCTCTCTCAGCGGTGTAGTGTGCCAGATCAACAGGTTTCAGTGTCAGATGTCGTTTGCCTGCATGCAAGGTAAGACCTTGTTCTTCAGGCAGAGCTAACACCGCTTGCATCCATTCTTGCCCCGCACTAAATCGTGCTTGTGGAATATTGATTAAACGCACCCCTTTACCTTTATTCATTTCAGGAATATCAGCAGCCGAAAAGACTAATAAACGACCATCTCCAGAAGCGACAACGATTTGTTGCTCTGTATCATCCATCAGAATTGGCGGTAATAACTGCGCTCCTTCAGGTAAATTGAAAATCGCTTTACCGGCTTTATTTTTTGCTAACAGATTATCCATTTTAGTAATGAAACCATAACCTGCCGTATTCGTCAGCAACACTAATTTATCGGCCTCTTCAACCAGTACAGCTACAAAACGTACCTCAGCCTGTGATTGCAACCTACCACTCAAGGGTTCACCTTGGCCTCTCGCCGAAGGTAATGTGTGAGCAGCAAGAGAGTAACTTCGACCGCTGTCATCAATAAAAATAATCTGCTGATTGCTTCGCGCTTTGACCGATGTCATATAACGATCGCCAGTGCGAAAATTCAGTGAAGTAGGATCGACATCGTGACCTTTAGCCGCTTTTATCCAACCACTTTCTGACAGGACGATAGTCAACGGTTCTGTAGGAATCAATTCATTCGCACTTAACGCTTTGGATGCAGTCCGCTCAGCAATAATCGAGCGACGCTCATCACCAAACTTCTTCTCATCTGCCGTTAGCTCTTTACGAATCAATGTTTTAAGACGGGTATCCGAGCTTAGTAGTAATTCTAATTGTTTTCGTTCTTTACTAAGCTCATCCATTTCACCGCGAATTTTCATCTCTTCGAGCTTGGCTAAATGGCGTAATCGCAATTCTAAAATTGATTCAGCTTGACGATCACTAATGCCAAACCGCTCCATCATCACTACTTTAGGATGATCCTCATTACGAATGATGGCAATGACTTCATCAATATTCAGATAAGCAATCAACAAACCCTCAAGCACATGCATACGATCAAGTACTTTATCGAGTCTGAATTGCAAGCGGCGACGAACCGTTTGAACTCGATAGCCTAGCCACTCATTCAGCATATCCAGCAGATTCTTCACTTGCGGTCTGCCGTCCATACCGATCATGTTCATATTAACGCGGTAGCTGCGTTCGAGGTCGGTCGTCGCAAATAAATGTGACATCAAACTGTCAATATCAATACGGTTTGAGCGTGGCATGATAACTAAACGAACAGGGTGTTCGTGATCAGATTCATCACGTAAATCAGCCACCATCGGTAATTTTTTCGCCTGCATTTGTGCTGCGATTTGCTCTAACACTTTAGCACCAGAAACTTGGTAAGGCAGTTCGGTGATAATTATTTCATTTTCTTCTTTGTTATATTTCGCCCGAAGTTTGATAGAACCGTGACCCGTTTCATACAGCTTACGAATGTCTTCTCTGCCAGATATGATTTCAGCACCCGTAGGAAAATCAGGGCCCTTGATATCTTCTAACAAATCATCCAACGTTGATTTGGGGGATTTCAACAAACGTAAGCAGGCGGTAACAACTTCCGATAAATTGTGGGGAGGGACATCTGTGGCCATACCCACAGCAATACCTGTTGTGCCATTTAATAAAAGATTGGGCAGTCTTGCTGGCAGTAATGACGGTTCATCCATGGTGCCATCAAAGTTTGGCACCCAATCAGATGTGCCCTGACCTAATTCGGCTAAAAGTACTTGTGAATATGCTGCTAAACGTGCTTCTGTGTAGCGCATCGCTGCAAACGATTTGGGGTCATCGATTGACCCCCAGTTACCCTGCCCATCCACAAGTGGATAACGATATGAGAATGGCTGTGCCATCAATACCATCGCCTCATAACAGGCAGAGTCACCGTGTGGGTGGTATTTACCTAATACATCCCCCACTGTACGTGCCGATTTTTTATGTTTAGATAAAGCGCTTAAGCCCAACTCAGACATCGCATAAATGATGCGTCTTTGAACAGGTTTTAAGCCATCACCAATATGCGGTAAAGCTCGGTCCAAAATGACATACATGGAATAATCCAAATACGCTTTTTCAGTGAAATCGCGTAATGGCATGTGTTCCAAATCATCGACAACAGTAGTCATGAGTATCAGTCTCTAATATTTATAAGGCTGCAAGATCGGCAAGGTCACCATGTTGTTCTAACCATGCTTTTCGATCGGAGGATCGTTTTTTCGCTAATAGTTTATCCATTGTCATCATAGTATCGTCTTCAGCACTAATGGTCAGTCTTATTAGTCTTCTTGTGTCTGGTGCCATTGTCGTTTCGCGTAATTGCATCGGATTCATTTCACCCAAACCTTTGAATCGCTGCGTGCTGACTTTACCTTTGATGTTCTCTTTTTCAATTCGGTCCAAGATGATTCGACGCTCCTCATCATCTAAGGCATAAAATACTTTTTTACCCACGTCTATTCGATATAGTGGCGGCATGGCTACGCAGATATGGCCGGCTTCCACCAATGGCCGAAAATGTCGAACAAATAAGGCACACAATAAAGTTGCGATGTGCGCGCCGTCAGAGTCGGCATCAGCCAAAATACATACTTTGCCGTAGCGTAGGCCAGTCAGATCATCCGAGCCTGGATCGACACCTATCGCTACAGCAATATCGTGTACTTCCTGTGAAGCAAGCACTTGGCCCGGCTCCACTTCCCAAGTATTTAAAATCTTTCCTCTCAGCGGCATAATCGCCTGAAACTCACGATTACGACCCTGTTTGGCACTACCACCAGCTGAATCACCCTCAACTAAAAAGAGTTCTGTACGAGCGGGTTCTTGAGATGAGCAATCGGCCAATTTACCAGGAAGTGCAGGCCCCGACTGTACCCGTTTTCGAATCACTTTTTTGGCTTGCTTTAGACGTGATTGGGCGTTGTTGATAGCCAAATCTGCAATTTTTTCGCCATCTTCAACATGGTGGTTCAACCATAGGCTAAAGGCATCTTTCACCACACCTGAAACAAAAGCAGCACATTGTCTTGAAGACAGACGCTCTTTTGTTTGCCCCGAGAATTGTGGGTCTTCTAACTTAACGGAAAGAACATAACAACAGCGCTCCCAAACATCTTCTGGAGCTAACTTTACGCCACGCGGAAGCAAGTTTCGAAATTCACAAAATTCTCTAAGCGCTTCCAAAACACCACTTCTGAGCCCATTTACATGCGTACCACCTTGAGCCGTTGGAATCAGATTAACGTAACTTTCTGCTAATTCATCACCGGGCTCAAGTTGCCATAGCAATGCCCAATCGACTTCTTGTGTCTCTTCTTCTATGTGGCCAATAAATGGTGTAGCAGGCACACACGGGTTATCTGTCATCGCTGCGGATAAATAACTATTCAGACCATCTTCAAAACACCAGCGATCTTCTACTTTTTCTTTACCTGAGAGATCGGTAAATAAAACAATAAGGCCAGGACATAAAACAGCTTTGGCTCGCAACACATGTCGGAGTTTAGAGACTAAGAACTTAGGGGAATCAAAAAAGCCTTCTTCAGGCCAAAATCGAACGGTTGTTCCGGTATTTCGTTTACCCACAGTGCCTATTTCTGTCAGCGGTTCAACCAAGGCACCTTTTTCGAAACAGATTTGATATTCCGTGGCATTCCGGCGAATTTTTACTTCCAGACGTGAAGATAACGCATTTACAACCGACACACCTACGCCGTGTAAGCCCCCAGAAAAACGATAGTTCTTATTTGAAAACTTACCGCCCGCATGTAGCCTTGTCAGTATCACTTCAACGCCAGGCACACCCTCTTCTGGATGTATATCCACAGGCATCCCCCGACCGTCGTCGATGACTTCGAGAGAGTTGTCTTTATGAAGTGTTACCTGTATCTGTCTGGCATGACCTGCGACAGCCTCATCGATGCTGTTATCAATCACCTCCTGAGCTAGATGATTGGGTCGGACAGTATCGGTATACATGCCAGGACGTTTACGCACTGGCTCCAATCCCGTCAGTACCTCAATGGCAGATGCATTGTATGTGTTGCTCATCGTTTAGATATCTACCTGAAAATGATATGACCGAAGGGTAGCAGGATAAAAGGCAAAGAGACAACATTCATCCTCATTGACTGTGAATAAATTCGCCTTTATATTCATTGCTACTTAAAGAAAATCTTCCCTGTTAAAAAATAGGGTTATTACATTATGATGGTGAGTGATCATCATTTTTTTGTTTAAGTAACTGGTCAATAAGCAGATAATGAACTAATGATATAGTTTGTTAGCTAATTAATTTAATTTCTCAAACCCGATAAATAAGCAAGCTATGTGAACGTTTATTGACTAAGATCATGTCCTTCACAATAGATAATGTGGTGAGATAATGTCAAACAGATTACTGACAGATAAAAAACTGATTATCGAGCTTGTCATAGTTATCGTTTTAAAACTTGTATTACTGTTTTTCATATGGCATCTGTTTTTTAGTAGCGCCCCCGATGACATCTCTGCAGATGCTGTCGCTGACGTGATAATAAATCACTCTTCAGAGGGAGATTCACCTTGATTTCTGAACACTTAGTCGACTTGTCGCGATTACAATTTGCGATGACGGCGCTTTATCACTTTCTCTTTGTTCCGCTGACCCTTGGCCTATCGTGGATACTAGTCATTATGGAGTCTGTCTATGTGATGACAGGCAAACAAATTTACCGTGATATGACAAAGTTTTGGGGTAAATTATTTGGTATCAACTTTGCGTTAGGAGTCACCACAGGCCTGACAATGGAGTTTCAATTTGGTACTAACTGGGCCTATTACTCACACTACGTGGGAGATATTTTCGGTGCTCCATTAGCCATTGAGGGATTGATGGCGTTCATGCTGGAATCTACTTTCGTCGGTATGTTTTTCCTAGGCTGGGACCGATTATCAAAACGACAACATCTTGGAGTGACATTCCTTGTAGCTATCGGATCAAATCTTTCAGCATTGTGGATTTTGGTAGCAAACGCTTGGATGCAAAACCCCGTCGGAGCTGCCTTTAACTACGAAACTATGCGCATGGAACTGACCAGCTTTTCAGAGTTATTTTTTAATCCCGTAGCTCAAGTCAAATTCATTCATACCGTTGCAGCGGGTTATGTCACCGGTGCAATGTTTGTATTGAGTATTAGTGCTTATTACTTACTCAGAAAACGAGACATTGGTTTTGCGAGGCGAAGTTTTGCCATCGCAGCAGGATTTGGTATGGCCTCAATCTGTTCTGTGATTCTATTGGGTGATGAAAGCGGTTATGAAGTGGGTGATGTTCAAAAAACCAAACTAGCTGCTATAGAGGCCGAATGGGAAACTGTCCCACCACCAGCTGCATTCACGGCTTTTGGGTGGCCCAATGATGAAACCATGGAAACCGATTATGCGGTGCGTATTCCCTATCTGATGGGGATAATTGCAACACGTTCGATTGACACCCCCGTAACGGGTATTAAAGACCTTATCGAAGAAAATGAAGGTCGTATCCGTACTGGTATGACGGCTTATGCATTATTGAAAAAGCTTCGTGATGGGAAAGATACTGAGGAAAATCGAGCAGCTTTTGATAAGGTAAAAGATGATCTTGGTTATGGCCTATTACTGAAAAAATATACCGCGAACGTAACCGATGCAACGGAGACACAAATCAAAGCTGCTGCTCGAGATACTGTTCCTCCAGTTGCCCCGATGTTCTGGGCATTTAGAATCATGGTGGCCAGTGGTATAGCGATGTTTATCATCTTTGCACTGTCATTTTACAATTGTGCGAAACGGCAAGAATACAAAAAACCATGGTTGCTAAAACTTGCCATGCTGGGGCTTCCCCTGCCGTGGATTGCTGCTGAAACGGGTTGGTTTGTTGCCGAGTTTGGGCGTCAACCCTGGACCATCAGTGGTATTTTGCCAACGCATATATCCACCTCAACACTATCAGCAGATAGTGTCTTAAATAGCCTGATTGCTTTAGTCGTGTTTTACACGCTGTTATTGATCGTAGAAATGTACCTGATGATACGGTTTGTTAAACAAGGGCCTAGTAGTTTGCACACTGGCCGTTACCACTACGAAGCATCGGCTGAAAGGAGCTAATGATGGTACTCGACTACGAAACACTGAAGCTCATTTGGTGGCTCTTAATGGGTATATTGCTGATTGGCTTTGCCATCACTGATGGCTTTGATATGGGCGTAGGGATTCTACTGCCCATCATTGGTCACTCTGACGAAGAACGCCGAATCATGATCAATACTGTCGGCCCGCACTGGGAAGGCAATCAGGTATGGCTGGTCACCGTGGGTGGAGCCCTCTTCGCTGCATGGCCTTTGGTATATGCCATGGCCTTCTCAGGCTTTTATCTAGCCATGTTGATAACGCTATTTGCCTTATTTCTTCGACCTGTTGGTTTTGACTACCGTAGTAAAATTGATGACCCACGCTGGCGTCAGACTTGGGACTGGGCTTTGTTCACGGGTAGCATCGTACCCCCGATTATTTTCGGTGTAGCTTTTGGTAATTTACTGCTTGGTGTCCCATTCCACTTTGATGACATGATGCGTCCAATTTACACGGGTGGATTTCTGCAGTTACTCAATCCATTTGCTCTACTAGCAGGAATTGTTAGTTTATTGATGGTCATCATGCATGGTGCAACCTGGTTGCAAGTAAGAACATTAGACAGCCTAGAATGGCGAGCAACGCAAATCGCAAAAGGAAGCTCAGTCGCCTTGCTCATTAGTTTTGCACTTGCTGGTCTATGGGTCGCTTTTGCTATGGACGGGTTTGTAATAACAAGTATGCCTGATCCAGGCAGTGCGTTTACGCCATTGTTAAAAGAGGTATCAACACGAGCCGGTGGTTGGATGCTTAATTATCAACAATATCCTTGGATGATTGCGGCACCAGTTGTCGCCTTCCTAGGTATGATCGCTGTGTTTATCTTTTCACAGATTTCTAAACACGGCCTAGCATTTATTAGTAGCACCATTTCTGTCAGTTCAATTATATTAACAGCGGGCTTTTCCATGTTTCCATTCTTGATGCCATCAACAGATAATGTGAATCACAGTTTGACTATGTGGGATGCCGTATCAAGTAAATTAACCCTGGAGATAATGCTCTTTGTGGCTGCTGTATTCGTTCCTTTGATTATCATTTACAGCTTTTGGACATATCGTAGAATGTGGCGACGTTTAGATGTGAACTTCATTCGTGATAACAAACACTCAACCTATTAGGAAACGATTATGTGGTATTTCGCGTGGATACTAGGTGTCCTACTAGCCGTTTCATTTGGCATTATCAATGTGCTGTGGTTTGAAATGTGTCCTGATAACGAGTTAGACGAGCTTGAAGATTAGTCATTCTCTCGATAACTCATTAGTGAGATTGATAAGCTTAATGCTGGCATTAGGCTTATCAATCGCCATCTTAATTCTACCCAACACATTATTAGCCGACAGTGGTAAAGCTGATCATAATCTTTTGATGGTGCTACTTACTGGGGTATGTATTGGGTTTATTCACGGCATGGGATTTTCGCCTCAAAATACAATTTGGCGATATATATTAAGCCCAATCATTGCTTGGCCAATAATGCTATTTGGCATTATTGAGATGGCGTTAATTTAACCTTTGTCTGACTAAACAGGTTTGTATAGCCGACTAGCTACTTCTTTCTTGAGTCTAGAGCCTGCTTAATTTGTAATAACGCCTTTTCTATCAGCGCTCTTCTGGTTCCAATATTCATACGCATAAACCCTGAACCGACCTCGCCAAAGACATAACCCGGATTCATTCCCACCCCCGCTTCATCGATGAAGAATTTTCTTAAATCAGCATTCTCCATCTGTAATTGACGGCAATCTAGCCACAACAGATAGGTTCCCTCAGACTCAACAACGGTAATGTCTGGACAATGTTTCTCTAGAAAGGCTTTTACAAAATATTTGTTCTCGTAAATATACTGTCTCAACTCGCTAAGCCATGGCCCTCCACACTTATAAGCTGCTTCAAATGCTGTCACACTGAATGGATTGGATGCATTCAAGTGCCAGTTTTCAAATACCTCAGTAATCGCTAGGCGTTGCTTTTTATCAGGCACGATAAGCGACGACAAACCTAGGCCAGGAATATTAAAGGTTTTACTCGGTGCAATGGCCGTAATAACTTGATGCTTAGTTATCGCTAAGGTTGCGAGGGAAATGTGCTGTTGATTAGGATCAATCAGATCAGCATGGATCTCATCAGAAATAATCGTCATTTGATAACGTTGAGCAATCGATATTAATTGTTCTAGCTCAGCACGCTGCCATACTCGTCCAACTGGATTATGTGGGGAACAAAACAGCAATACTTTAGCACCGTCTTTTGCAGATTGTTCTAGGTGCTCAAAGTCCAAATAATAGCGATTATTGACTAATTTTAAGGGGTTTAAAACCAGCTCACGTTCTGCTTTGGTAACGACAGAGAAGAAAGGGAAATATACCGGTGGTTGGGCAATAACTTTATCGCCAGGCTTTGTTATCGCCTCAATGATAGCTCTCAGAGCCGGCACAACACCCGGACACATAATCACGTCGGATTTAGAGACTGTCCATTGATAATGTAACTCACACCAGTTGATTAATGAGTCGTATAGAGAATCTGGATATACCGTGTAACCAAAAATAGGATGCTGAGCACGAGCTGTCAGCGCTTCTGTGACAGC
>DRHY01000074.1 GCA_011052985.1 Methylophaga thalassica | reverse complement strand
CCACTTGAAAATCTGAGTTTATACGCCAATCGTACAGAGGGGATAAGCAAAGGAGACGTCGCACCAGAGAGCTCAATGAATGCTGGTGAGGTATTTGCTCCGTATAAAACAAAACAATATGAAATCGGTGCTAAATATGATTTTGGCAATGTCACCAGTACGGTGAGTGTGTTTCAAATAGAGAAACCGAGTTATCAAACCGTAAATAATATTTCATCAGCTTCAGGTGAGCAGCGAAATCGTGGTGTCGAGTGGAATTTCTTCGGTCAATTAACCCCAGAGATAAGGGTGTTAGGTGGTGTTATGTTTCTTGATGCTGAGTTAACCAAAACAAGTGATAGATCAACAAAAGGTAATACGCCCATAGGCGTGGCTGAGCGCCAAGCTAATCTTTCAACTGAGTGGGATATGCCCATGCTAAGAGGATTAACATGGACTGCCAATGTTATTTACACTGGCAAGCAATACGTGAATCAAGCCAATACACAGACATTGCCAAGCTGGACACGTTTAGATTTAGGTGCTCGTTACAAGACGGTGCTAGCAGGAAAGAACCTCACGGTTCGTGCTGGTGTTCATAATGTATTTGATCGCGCTTACTGGTCAGGTGTTGATAGCTGGAGTGGTATGGCTTATGGAGCACCTCGAACGTTTACTGTTTCGACATCGATCGATTTTTAAATTGGAATAGCAAAAGGCAAGAGCCGTTCAGCGTTTATTCCATCGAAATGAGAGGCAGCCGAGCACTCGGCGCCTCTTTTTTCCTTCGCCTAAGTCAGTGTTATCCTTTTTTTGAAAATCTGTCTGACCAGTTCAAGACGCTAATAAGCAGACTTGGCAAAAAGGTCAGGGTGACAATCATTGAGCAGACAATGCCCACTAAGACAACAATACCAATACCGCGATAAAGTTCAGTACCCGCACCTGGAATAAAGACTAGAGGAGCTAAGCCAAATACGGTTGTCGCTGTGGACATCAATATCGGACGGAGTCGCGTGGCGACCGCTTGATTCACTGCATCACGTACCGAGTCAGTTCTATTGGCTAAATTGCGTCTCGCTTGTTCCACAATCAAGATAGGGTTATTCACAACGGTACCAAGCAAGATAACTAACCCTAACATGGTGATCATATCGAAGGGTTGAATAATCGCTGGTAAGCCAAACAGATTAAGTAATGGTCCTGCCGAGTTAACCGCGACGAGCCCTACGATGCCACCAGCAATCCCCATTGGCACAGTCGCCAAGATTAAAAGGGGATAACCCCAGTGATTAAAGATTGCCACGAGCAATAAGTATATTAAAATCAAGGCGATGACTAGGTTTTTCGACAGTGACTCACGAGTCGCATCTAATTGGTCGGCTGCACCTGAAATTGATACAGACACACCCTTGGCCATTTCTCCTTCTGCCTGCATATTTGGAATCATCTGACTTCGCACTTGTTCGACAGCTGTTTCAAGCGCGATATCTCTCGGTGGTGTGACTGATAACGTGACCGTTCGACGACCATTAACGCGTCGTAGTTGATCACTATCCACCGTATCAGTAATTGCCGCTAATGCATTCAGAGGTAACACCGAGCCTTGAGGTGTATATATCGGCATCGATGACAGTGAAGACAGGGTTTGGTGTTGTCCCTGAGAGCTAAAGATAAACATGTCGACTTTATCATCGTTCATGAAAAATTCATCGACATAAGCGCCATCACTAAGAGCGGCCACTGTGTACCCAAAATCATCGGCCGTCATTCCTATTTCTGCTAGACGATTCCAGTTTGGACGAATCTCTATCAGTGGCTGATCCAATGACAACGCACTCGGTCTGGATTCAATTTGTGGGTTACCAAATAAATTTTCAGCACGAGTGATGGCATGCTCTGCTGTTTGGTAGAGACTCGCTTGATCGGCACCTGAAATATCTAGATTTACTGCACGTGTCCCACCTTGGCTGCTCGAAATGATTGAGCCACGGTTAGAAAAGCCACGCATGCCTGGATATTCTTTGAACATTGTCGTTAAGGCGGTCATCATCGGCTCTAAATCTTCAGGGCGAGTAGGCTCACTCAATACCCAAATCATTCCCGGAGCAACACGTTGAAAGTAATATTTCAATGAGGGCAGCCTTTGCTCGCCATCTAGATAAAGTTGAGGGTCAGCATGTAAGGCTGAAGATAAGTGTTCACGTATTTCATCAGCGATAATGGTCATTTCTGACAAGTTATAGCCTGGTGGAGCGGTCATCACACTAAACGCTTTTGGTTCTTCACCCTCGGGCAAATACTCTGCCGCGGGCATCAAATACCAACCCGCGCCCATTGTTCCTGTGAAAATGATAATCACAGATAACAGGCGTTTTACAGGGGACGCATTTAACCAACTGATGGTTTTTAATATAGGGCCTGGGTGGGTTAAATCATCACCATGATCACGCTGGTCACCAAAGCCTATACGAGCACAAGCCGCTGGCACCACTGTCAAAGCAAATAACATTGAGGCGACAATGGCAGTAGAGATGGCGATAGCAATATCAGAATAGAGTTGGCCAGCCTCTTCATTAACAAACAGGATAGGGGCAAATACCAGCACAGTGGTCATGGTTGATGCCAATACAGCAGTCCACACTTCTCTGACACCGGTAATGGCTGCTTGCAGTCGGTCTAAACCACGTCTTCGTGCTTGTTCAATACTTTCTAAGACCACGATCGTATTATCAACGGTCATTCCAATAGCAAAGGCGATACCCGCCAGAGAAATAACGTTAATGGTTCTATCTAATGCCAGTAATCCGATAAAGGCAGCAATGGTACAGATTGGCATGCCTAATAGACCGATGAAGGTGGCACGACCAGATCGCAAAAACAGGTATAGGATCAGCGTGGCTAACACAGCGCCAAGCGCCAAGTTGCTAGTCACTTTTTTTACTGATGCTTGCACATAGCGAACATCATCACCTATTAGGGCGATAGTTAAGCCATTAGGTTCAAGTTGATCATGACGAATTTCATCAACCACCTTCAGCATGGCTTCTTTAATATCAATGACATTTGAGCCAGACTCACGCTTAACAGCCATGGTCAGGGCAGGTTCATTGTTTACAATGGCCAGGTTACGTACTTCGTAATGATCAAGGCTGACATCAGCCACGTCTTTTAATTTGATGTCAGTATTGTTTTGGTGAGCTAGGATAAGTTCTTTCAGACTATCCACATCTTTGAAACGACCCATGGTACGAATAAAATAACGTCGTTTACCATCATCTAAGTCACCCGCTGAGGTATCCCGATTACGTTCCCTAATCGCATCCCTAACATCGGTTAAACTTAGTCCTCGTTGAGCTAGTTTGGCTGGATCAACATGGATTTGAATTTGTCGACTTGCCCCACCGCGCATTTGCACTTCTGATACCCCAGGAACACGCTCCATTCTGGGTCGGACATCATCGTCAATAAAATCAGTGACCATGTCCATATCGAGTGCTAATGGATTACCAGGCAGAGGCGTGACGGCAAAATACATGAAGGCATTTTCAGAAAATGAGCTGCTGTACAATCTTGGTTGGTCAACGTTTTCGGGGTAGTTGGATACCTGACTGAGCGCATTGGAGACCTCTATCAGCGTCTCGTTAACATCCACTCCAAAAGGGAATTCAAGTTGGATGCTTGCTTGACCAGTATCAGCCAGCGACTCCATCCGAGCGAGATTGGGTACACTTCGGAGATAACGCTCCTGCTCGATAAGGATTTCTTTTTCAATATCTTGCGGAGTGGCACCTGGCCAGCCAGTGATAACACTAATGGTGCGAACATCAAGGTCGGGGATCATTTGCACCGGAATACGTTGAGCGGCAGCCAAACCTAACACGACGATGATCAGTACGATGACGGTGAGTAGTTTTCCGTTTTTTATCGGGGCTTCTAACATAATAGTAACTACTTACTTTCGTTTTTGAGTATTGTTACATCTTCATCATTTCGCAGTACCTCATTACCTCTTACTACGACTTGATCCCCTTCGTTCACACCTTGAAGGATAGTCACTCCCATCTCATTTTCTTGGCCAATGGTAACTTGGCGTCGCTGAGCTTTATTGTTTTGAACAACAAAGACGCTGTAGCTACCATCTGGATGAAGTAGTAACGCGTCACGTGGAACAATCCAGTGCTGTTCATTAAATTTCTTAGCAAGATGAATGACCGCAGTCGCTGATGTGCCTGGTAGCAGTGGTGAGTTCTTAGCATCAATAACAATACGAACTAAAAAGGCCCTAGCTCTAGGATCACTCACTGGAACGATGGCGGTGATTCGTCCTTTGAGTGTCATGTCAGGCATGACGTCAGGAATAACCTCGACAGTACTTGAAATGTTCACTTCTGCGAAACGTTCTTGGGGGACTTTTACATCAAGTCTGACGGCGTTAGTAGCGACTAACTCAAGAACGGCGGTTCCTCGATTTACCCACTCACCACTTTCAGTCATTTTTGCATTGATCACCCCTGAGAACGGTGCAGGTAGTTGATGTCTGAGTAATTGTTCTGCAGCAGAAGACTCTGCCGCTCGTGCGGCTAATAATGCGGCATTAGATAAATTGAGGTTGGATTGTCGCGTTGCACCTTCACTTTCAGAGATATAGTTTTTCTTTCTTAAGCCTTGGACTTCTTTGACAAGGCGTTCCGCTTCGTTCTTAGCCGCAAGCGCTTCAGCAGTGGCAGCTTTTGCTTGGGCTAGGGCTTGTTTACTCAAAGCAGGGTCAAGTGTCAGTAAAATATCACCTTTATCAACGTGACTACCGGCATCGACAAACACATTTTCCACTAAACCATCGACACGAGGAGAGAGCATGGCATGCTTTTCCGCCGTTAGTGATCCAGACAAACGTAAGACTTGGGAGAGTTCGGACTGTGTAGGTGTAGCCACTGAAACAGGAGTAGCGGCCTCTGCTAAGGAGACAGAACAGAGCATAAGGGCGAAAAGGCTGCTGTTCAGCAGAATCGTAATATTAAATTTCATATTTCTCTATTTTTCTTATTGAGCGGATGAATATTATTTTTTGACTAATATGCAAAGCATACCTAACAAAAGCAAGCTCTTATAAAGACTTAACTTAACCCTTGAAGATTATATGAAGGTTAAGTGAAAAACGAATGACGAGAATTAAATGAAAAAAGATTGGAGGCTGATGTTTCTGAGGAGGAATTTATCCAAATTTGTCTGGTAAAGGTAAGGAAATACCATAACAGTGCTATAGATAGTCAGTAACAATATCAGTGTAAACAGTTATTTACACTGATATTTCATCATTAGCTATATCAGTTACTTTTATTTTGTGGTTTGGCCCTCGGGCTGCGTCTACTTCTCACTTGAGGTTTGGCATTTTTTGCTGTGGGTGAGCGAGGGTTGCGTCGAGAGTTGGGTTGTGAGGAGGCTGGCTTTTTAGCAGTGCGTGGTACAACGTTAGGTAATTCATGAGTTGGTTCAAAACCATCAATGTATTCACGGGTAAGGTTTTTACCAATGAGTTTTTCAATATCTTTCAATTGTTGGATTTCATCTGCACTAACCAATGAAACTGCTTCACCAACGGCACCTGCACGGCCTGTACGACCAATTCTATGGACGTAATCAGCAGCCACATTGGGTAGGTCCACATTAATCACATGAGGCAGTTGATCAATGTCCAGTCCTCGAGCGGCAATGTCTGTTGCAACAAGTACCTGAATGGCATTGGATTTAAAGTCAGCTAGGGCTTTTGTTCTGGCACCTTGGCTTTTATTGCCATGAATTGCAGATGCTTTCAATCCCTGCGTTTCTAAATGCTTAGTGAGTTTATTTGCGCCATGTTTGGTTTTTGAAAAAACCAATACTTGATGCCAGTTATTGTCTTGGATTAACTGACTTAATAAGGCGGGTTTTTGTTTTTTATCAACAGGAACAATCCATTGCTTAACACCTTGAGCGGTGGTGTTCGCTGCAGCAACTGAGATTTCGACAGGGTTATTGACCAGCTTTTTAGCTAAGTCTCGAATTTCTTTTGAGAAGGTAGCTGAAAACATCAAGTTCTGACGTTTGACAGGTAATGCAGCAATAATCTTGCGAATGTCGTGAATAAAGCCCATATCTAACATGCGATCCGCTTCATCTAGTACCAAGACTTCAAGTTGATCAAAACGAATGGCATTTTGTTGATACAGATCTAATAGACGACCTGGTGTTGCGACAAGAACATCGACGCCTTTTCTGAGTCGCATCATTTGTGGATTAATTTTGACACCACCAAATACCACAGCAGAACGAAGAGGAAGGTATTTACCATAGACTTTGATGCTTTCTTCTACCTGAGCGGCTAGCTCGCGCGTAGGTGTCAGCACTAGTGCTCGGGCTTGATTTGGTTTGGCGGGTTTGCCATCAGCAAGACGGTGTAATAAGGGTAATGTAAAACCGGCAGTCTTACCTGTGCCCGTTTGGGCGGCGGCCATGACATCATTGCCTTGCATGATGGCTGGAATAGCTTTTGCCTGAATCGGTGATGGGGTGGTGTAGCCGGCTTCAGTAACAGCGCGCTGAAGTGGCAAAATAAGGCCTAACTCGGAAAATGTCATAATTTACTCAATATAAAAGCATGTCTTGCGACATTTTGATGTCACAGTTCAGCTATAGACTTAAAGATAGATTAACAGCACAACGGTGTGAAACATCTTTGGGATGACGTGCGTAATTGGAGTAAAGTTACGGGTGTGCTTGCTAAGTTGTAATGACATAAATTTCACCAGCGGTGGAAGTATTTAGTCAATTAATGCTTATTATGACAGAGTTTGAAACAGAATATATCTTTGTGTGAACTACATCTTAGCAATAGGATGTTATTATCGTGCACAAACAAATCACTCCAGGAGGAAATATGTCAAAAAAATCATTTATTATTTCAGTCATCATCGCGTTGATCGCTGTATTTGTTGTTGCAGCTGTATCTACCGTATTTGTTGATGACAGTGCTCACCGCTATGGTACCGCACCATCACCTACTGAAAGTGCTAAAGATGACAGCGTAATTGCGTCTGTTGATGTTAAAGACGAAAGCACTGAAGCCATTGCACAGAATGATGTTGGGGGTGTAAATGAGACGGTCACTGAACATATGGAAGATGCCAGTGATGCTGTGCCTGAAACCGTTATTGATGAAGGCATTGCTGACGAAGCCGTTACCTCAGATGCACAGCGTGCTGTCGTCACGGCCGAGGGCTTACAAGATAGTGCCTCATCAGAGCCTGTTGCTGAAGCACCTTCGGCATCGGAGACATCTTCACAAACGCCTGCCGCCGCTGCCAAAACGGTTATTGTTACCGCTGAAGGGCTAAAATATGCACCGATGGTGGTTGAAATCCAGCCAGGCGATCAGGTTGCATGGGAAAATATGCCAACGCATGACACCCAGTCTTTAGAGGGATTGATCCCTGAGGGCGCCGAAGCATGGCACTCAACCTTAGGTGAAAATTACGAACGTACATTCACTGTAGAAGGTATATACATCTACAAATGCACACCACACTTTGGTTCAGGTATGGGCGGTGCCATTATTGTTGGTAAGCCAACTAATTTAGATGCGATTAAAGCTGCAGACGTTAAAGGCGCTGCAAAACGTCTAGTCAAAAAAGCGATTGCTGCTGCTGAAGCTATGTAATCGAATGCAACGTTGAATCGTTACTAACCCTCTGCTCTTTGCTGGGCAGGGGGTTATTTTTTTGGAATGAGTGATGACTGAACAAACATTTATTAAAGGTAAAGATCGTGATCTGGAAACAAGCATCACGACGATGAGAAATACCCTAGCGGCATTTGGCTTTGATGTGGAAGAAGCCTCATGGCTCAATCCAGTTAGCTATGTCTATTCTGTTCACATTCGTGACACAACGTGTCCCTTAATGTTTACAAACGGAAAAGGTAGCTCTGAAAAGGCCTGTTTAGCCAGTGCACTGGGTGAGTATTTTGAACGTTTGAGCTGCAACTACTTTTTTGCTGACTTCTATTTAGGCGAGCAGCACAGTCAGGCGGAGTTTGTTCATTATCCAGATGAACGCTGGTTTATCTCTGAAAATGGTGATATGCCAGAAGGGCTTATGGATGAAGGTTTATGGGAGCACTTTGATCCTGACAGAGCCTTAACGCCCGATAAGTTGTTTGATACCAACTCAGGCAGTGGTGAGCGTGGTATCTGTGCCGTGCCATATATTCGTCAGCGTGATCATGAAACTCTGTATTTTCCCGTCAATGTGATTGGTAATATTTACGTTAGTAATGGCATGTCGGCAGGTAACACACAGAATGAAGCACGCGTTCAAGGTTTATCTGAAGTCTTTGAGCGTTATGTGAAAAATCATATTATTGCCGAAGGCATTAGCTTGCCAGAAGTACCAAAACACGTTTTAGACCGTTTCCCCAAAATTAAAATGGCCCTGTCTGAGCTTGAGAAGCACGGCTATCACCTAAAAGTAGCTGATGCCTCTTTAGGTGGTCAGTATCCGGTGATGAATGTCACCTTGATCAATCCAAAAGATGGCTCTGTGTTTGCTTCCTTTGGTGCTCATCCTAGTTTTGAAGTGGCGTTAGAAAGAACCGTAACAGAGCTACTTCAGGGACGAAGTCTAGATCAACTTGATGTATTTCATCCGCCAATATTTGATATGGAAGAGGTCGCATCACCACAGAACTTGGAAATGCATTTTATTGATTCTAGTGGTTATATCTCTTATGACTTTTTCCGTAAAAGTCCAGATTATGAATTTTTTGATTGGGATCATGATGCAACTACGCGTG
>DRHY01000073.1 GCA_011052985.1 Methylophaga thalassica | reverse complement strand
CGGCAATGCTAGATTTGAGTCTAAATTATGGCCTAGGCGCAATCACATTAGCTGATATTTCTGAAAGGCAAGGTATTTCACTGTCCTATCTAGAACAGTTATTTGCTCGCCTTCGAAAACAAGGCTTGGTAAGTAGTTCAAGAGGACCTGGTGGCGGCTATCGACTGAGTCGTACTGCTGAAAATATTACCGTCTTAGATGTTATTGCTGCTGTAGATGAAAAAGTAGACACTACTCAATGTGAAGGCAAACAAAACTGTCGTGGAGAGGAACAATGCCTGAGTCATGAGTTATGGCAGAGTTTGAGTGACCAAATTCGAGTTTACTTATCAGGTATCACATTGGACCAAGTCGTTCGAGATTATGAAAAGAACCGTAATGGTGAGCAAGTCATTCAGTTTGATACGTTTTGAAGCTAGTTTTTATTGACCATTAAAGCAGCTTAAGCAATAGCCACTGAAACGATTTTTAGTTCAATAGTTCAAACGTATAAATCAATAAAGGTAAAAATAGGCAGGAAAACTGTCTATAAACAAGGCAGGTAAATTATGATTACATTGACAGAGTCAGCCATCAACCGGGTCAGAGATATGATGTTTAAACGTGAATCGGGAATCGGTTTGCGTATTGGTGTTGTGAAAAGTGGTTGTTCCGGTTACAGCTATGCCTTGGATTATGCCGATGAAGTCGCTTCAGAAGATGAAGTCATTGAGCAAGGTGATGTAAAAGTGGTTGTTAACCAAGAAGCCATGCCAATACTGGACGGTATGATCCTTGATTTTGTTCGTGAAGGACTGAATCAAAGCTTCAAATTTATTAATCCAAACGTGACATCAGAATGCGGTTGTGGTGAGAGCTTTAGCGTCACAAAATAATAGATGATGACACGTTCGTAATAATGCCCGCTTACGCGGGCATTATTGTTTTGTTACCTTACATCTAGAAAAGTCATCATGGATAAACTGAGTAATTTAGAGTTTGATGCCGCCCATATTTGGCACCCTTATACTAGCGTGGCACATCCTCCAGTCTTACATGAGGTTGTGTCAGCTTCTGGTGTGAAATTAAGACTTTGTGATGGACGAGAAATCATTGATGGTATGTCATCATGGTGGTCAACGATACATGGCTACAATCATCCACGCTTAAATGCCGCTGCTCACGAGCAAATCGATTACATGTCACATGTTATGTTTGGTGGCCTTACACATGATCCAGCCATATCGTTGTCACGAAAACTCATCGACATTACAGATGAGAGTTTTCAGTACGTATTCTTAGCTGACTCAGGATCCATCTCTGTAGAAGTGGCTTTGAAAATGGCCGTGCAATATTGGTTTGCTCAAGGTCGGGCCGAAAAAAATCGATTTTTAACCTTTCGTAGCGGTTATCACGGTGACACCTTTGGGGCAATGTCAGTCTGTGATCCGGTCAACGGCATGCACACAATGTTTGAGAGCATATTGCCACAACATATCTTTGCTCCGGCCCCCGATTGTCAACATGATAAAGACTGGCAAGATACCTACATTGCTGAGTTTCGTGAGCTGGTGGAACAACGTCATTTTGAAATGGCTGGAGTTATCGTTGAACCATTAGTACAGGGCGCTGGTGGGATGCGGATGTATTGTGCCGAATACCTAAGACAAATTAAGCAACTATGTGATCAGTACGATCTACTTTTAATCTTTGATGAAATAGCCACTGGCTTTGGTCGAACCGGCTCTTTATTTGCCTACGAACAAACAGGTATCGTTCCAGATATTTTATGTCTAGGCAAAGCGCTGACCGGTGGTTATATGACATTGGCTGCTACGCTTTGTAATCAAAAAGTGTCTGATGGCATAGCGGCTGATGGACAGGGTGTATTGATGCATGGTCCCACTTTTATGGCGAATCCTCTCGCCTGTCGCATCGCTGCAGAAAGTATTGACCTTTTGCTTGAATCAGACTGGAAGCAAAGTGTGGCCGCCATTGAGAAGCAGCTACAAATGGAACTTCAGCCCTATTCTGCCTCACTTATTGTTAAGCAAGTGAGGGTGAAAGGGGCAATCGGTGTGGTTGAACTTAATCATCCTTTAGACGACATGATGGAGTGGTTGCCAGAGTTTATTGTAGAGCAGGGCGTCTGGATAAGGCCCTTTAGAACAATGATTTATATTATGCCTCCCTACATTATCTCCTCTAATGATTTACATCAGTTATGTGAGGCCATAGGTAAGATAGTTGCTGAGATAGAAAGTCGCTCAGAAAAATCCTGAGTATCATCAAGTATTGCCCTGATGTTAAGGACATTGTTTGCGAATATGATTAATCCACGTTGTGAGATTACTCAACAACGAAAAACTAAAACGAGGGATTTATTATGTGGACTAAACCAGAATATTCAGATATGCGTTTCGGCTTTGAAGTGACAATGTACATTTGCAACCGTTAATAGTTTAACGGATTGCATCTAAAAGCCCTTGGAGCCTCGCTTCAGGGGCTTTTTTTATATTTCCGATTTTACAATCGTTTTTTCCTGTTATATCAATAGGATTAAGTTGTTGTACCAATCCATATACCTCGACTACAATGTTTCCTGTCACTAACGACAGCAATGAAATTTAGGAGCTAATAATGTCTACACTAATTAATACTGAAATCAAACCTTTCAAAGCGAATGCTTTTCAAAACGGTGAGTTCATCGAAGTATCAAGCGAAGATTTAAAAGGTAAATGGGCTGTCTTTTGTTTTTACCCAGCTGACTTCACATTCGTCTGCCCAACAGAATTAGGTGACCTTGCTGATCACTATGCACAACTACAGGAAATGGGTGTGGAAGTGTACTCAGTATCAACTGACACACACTTTACTCATAAAGCATGGCATGACGCATCAGAAACCATTCAAAAAATTAAATTCCCAATGATCGGTGATCCTACTGGCACCATCAGCCGTAATTTTGAAGTGATGATTGAAGAAGAAGGTCTAGCACTTCGTGGTACGTTCATCGTTGATCCAGATGGCATCATTAAGGCTGCTGAAATCAACGATCTAGGCATCGGCCGTAACGCGAAAGATCTTGTTCGTCGCGTACAAGCTGCGCAATATGTCGCTACACATGACGGTGAAGTTTGCCCAGCATCATGGCAGCCAGGTGAAGAAACACTTTCACCATCATTAGACTTGGTTGGCAAAATCTAATTTAGCCAGCAACTGACCTGTCCGGACACAGTCCGGACAGTGTCACCATACATAATACAGAATAAGGTGATTTATCATGTTGGATGCAAATATCGCAGCACAATTAAAGACTTACATGCAAAACATCAAGCGCCCTGTTGAACTTATTGCCGCGCTAGATGACACTGCTAAAGCAAACGAAATGCGCGATTTATTGCAGGAAATCGCTGACATGTCAGATCAGGTTAGCTTTATTGATAACCCAGACAGCGATCCGCGTAAACCGTCGTTTCAGATCAAACAACCAGAAGGACAAGAGAAAATTCGCTTTGCAGGCATTCCTATGGGCCACGAATTTACGTCTTTGGTTTTAGCTCTGTTACACACGGGGGGGCATCCAACAAAACTCGATCAAGAAATGATCGATCAAATTAAAGGTTTAGAAGGTGAATATCACTTCGAAACGTATATTTCACTTTCGTGCCAAAACTGCCCTGAAGTCGTGCAAGCATTAAATGTGATGGCTATCCATAACCCAAATATTAGCCACACAATGATTGATGGAGCTCTTTACCAAGCAGAAGTAGATGAACGTCAGATAATGGCTGTTCCGTCTGTTTATTTGAATGGTAAGAGCTTTGGCCAAGGCCGTATGAGTTTGCCTGAGATTGTCGCGAAACTGGACAAAGGCGCCAGCAAGCGTGAAGCGGAAAAACTGGCGGCAAAAGATGATTTTGACGTACTCATCGTTGGCGGTGGTCCTGCGGGGGCATCAGCTTCAATTTATGCTGCACGTAAAGGTATTAGAACCGGTATCGTTGCCGAACGTTTTGGTGGTCAGGTTATGGATACCATGGCGATTGAAAACTTCATTTCTGTGAAAGAAACAGAAGGACCCAAACTTGTCGCGGCATTAGAAGAACACGTTAAACAATACGAAGTTGATGTGATGAATCTACAGCGTGCCAGTGGTATTGCTAAAAAAGGCAAGCTGATCGAAGTGCAACTTGAAAATGGGGCAACGTTGAGCAGTAAAGCGGTGATTTTAGCAACAGGTGCTCGTTGGCGTGAGCTGGGTGTGCCTGGTGAAACAGAATACCGTGGTCATGGTGTGGCGTACTGTCCTCACTGCGATGGTCCGCTGTTCAAAGGCAAGCCAGTGGCTGTGATTGGTGGTGGTAACTCTGGTGTGGAAGCGGCGATTGATTTGGCTGGTATTGTTGGTCATGTCACCTTAATCGAGTTTAATGGTGAGTTACGTGCTGATGCCGTTTTGCAGAAAAAATTATTTTCACTGAACAACGTGACCGTCATTACTGGTGCTCAAACAACAGAAATAACGGGTGCTGATGGCAAGGTCAATGGCTTAATTTATGTGAATCGCGCCACAGAACAAAAAGAAACAGTCGAATTAAATGCTGTGTTTGTGCAGATTGGCCTGATTCCAAACACTGACTTTTTGAAGGGTACGATTGAGTTAAGTAAGTTTGGTGAAATAGAAATTGATAATCATGGTCAAACATCGATGCCAGGTGTATTTGCTGCTGGTGATGTGACTACCATCCCATACAAGCAAATTATTATGGCAATGGGAGATGGTGCAAGAGCTGCTTTAGGATCGTTTGATTATCTGATTCGAAATGATTTTGATGATAAAAGTGAAGCCGCTTAAGTCTCACTGATCATCAACGTAACCTTCTGGAGCCTCGTCAACGATATCCAACACGTTGACGAGGTTCATTTTTATTGCCAGCCTTGTTAGTTCAATATCATTACTCACACCGAGTTTTTTCTTAATAATATAGTGTGAATTCGCGACTGTTTTCGGGCTGATATTCAATATATCAGCAATATCTTGGCTTGGTTTGGCATCCAATAAAAGTCGTAATATTTCAAACTCTCTGACGGTTAACTCATCCAATGCAGCCCGATCATGTCCCAAATTTTCTATTGCCAACGCTTGAGCAATATCACTACTCAAAATAGGCGATGTGGATTGTTTGATTTGATGAATTGCCCTAATCAATTCCTCAGGGTTACTACTCTTCGTAATATAGCCCACTGCACCCGCGCGAATAGCCTGTATAGCAAAGCTGGGGTTTTGATGCATACTAAAAACGATAATCTTAGCTTCTGTATCGAACTGCCGAATACGTTCAAGTGCTTTTATTCCACTTTGTCCGGGTAATGAAATATCCATAATAACGACGTCTGGTTGATGATGCTTATATTGCGAATATGCTTCTGCACCATCACCTGCTTCAGCGATCACTTCAAAATCGGACTGCTTTTGTAGCAAGGCGTGATAGCCTTCCCTAACGATAGCGTGGTCATCCACCAACATAATCTTAATGATTCTAGTCATTTCATTTCTTCTTCGGTGTCGATAGGTAAAAGAATCGAGACGATCAATCCACCTTCAGGTTTGTTATCTAGTGAAATTTGGCCACCCAAGGCTGCTACACGTTCGTGAATACCTAATAAACCTAAGCCATTCCCAATAGAAAAGTTCTGTACATTGGCATTGCCATCATCTTTAATAAGGACTTCAATCTGATTATGTTGCGTTTGAGTTAGGCTAATCTCTGCATGCTTAGCCTGAGCATGTTTTGCAATATTTGTCAGACATTCCTGAACGATTCTATATATATGAAGTGTCATTGGTGGCGCTAGCTCATCGAGATTGGCTTCAATGTGAAGATGATACTTTGGCGATGTGCCTCTTTGCTGCCAGCCTTTTATCAGTTGCTCTAAACTCAAGGTTAAACCCAACTCGTCAACTTCGATGGGTCTTAAGTGAGTCAGCATCGAGCGCAGTGAGTCCATCATATGTGTGGTGATACGACGGATACGTGCTATGTCATCGATCAATGCAGGACTGTCTTCTCTTGCAGTCTGAGATAAAGAGGTTGTCACCGCATTAATGCCTGCTAGACATTGACCAAACTCATCATGTAATTCTCGAGAAATATAGCGTCGTTCTTCCTCTTGTATATTAATCAATTTTAGTGATAATCGACTGTTATCAGCCAATGTTTGCTGCTGAGTATCTGCCAGAGCATTAATGGCTTGACTCGTTTTTCGCCATTCAGCAATGTCAAAGTCAGGTAGTCGCGTGACTAGATCACCAGAACGCATTTTTTCAAGTCCAGAAACTATGGTTGAAGCAGGGCGTAGCATACGGTTTATGGTTATAAAGACTAATAAACACAGGGATGAAATCGTGACAATCAATAGTTTCAACATTGCTTGTAAGGTATGCCAGACTCGCGCCGTTTCAATTTGTCGATTCAGCGTTACCAATACCGTGCCATATTTCATGGCATTGAAACTAACTGAACGTTTTATTTCTACTGCAGGATCAAAAAATTGATTGTAAAAATGGCCAAACCATTCAGGGTAATCTTTATCAGAATTTTCCCCGGCATTACATAAGCTGCGTTGACGGCTTTGGGTACGAGACAAAAACTGCACACATGAGCCGGGTACGGTATCGATACCACCCCAAAGATTGGCATCAGGAAAAGAACGTGACATCTCATAGCGCTGAAACATTTGAATCAGTTGTTGCTTCATTTGGCTCTCAATTCGACTTGCTGTTTTTTCTGCTTCGTTAATGGCTTGTTGATTACTCTGATTGAGTAGATACCAAGCACTGGCAATAAGACAGACTAATGCCACAAGCAGAATACGAAAAAATAACTGAAGCTGGAGATTCATCTAAATTTCACTACCTATATTAATAGTCTAGTCTAGAAAACTTTACGCACTGACGATAGCACGTAAAAATACGACGGGAAATTTGCCCGTGTTTTAGCGGTTTATTTAGGCGACGAAACAGTTAAGATAGGCGCTAACAAAACGTCATGAATCACAGACGAAATAAAAACATAAAATACAATGGACACTACTGCTTTGATGACGAAACGTCGTTTTCATTGTTAGAGTAGGACGACATAAAATAGAGAGGGGAGAGAACATGGCTGAATCTCAGCTTTTGCAATCAGCAAGAGAACATGCACACGCACTAGAAAATGTGGTTAACCAAGTTGTTGTAGGACAAAAACAGGCAGTTAGGTTGATTCTTATTGCCCTTCATGCAAGAGGTCATGTGTTGCTAGAAGGTGGTGTTGGTGTGGGTAAAACAACCTTACTGCGCACTTTCTCAAAAGCGCTGGGAGGGGCTTTTGGTCGTATAGAGGGTAGTGTGGATTTAATGCCGAACGACCTGCTCTACAGTGCATGGGTTGATGCAGATGGTAAACCAGTAATCGATCCTGGCCCACTGATTAGCCACGGCGAGGATACAGCCGTTTTCTTCTTTAACGAAATTAATCGTGCACGTCCTCAAGTGCAATCATTACTACTTAGAGCGATGGCTGAGCGAAGTGCTGATGCTTTTGGTAAAGAATACCGCTTCCCTCATATGGTGGTGTTTGCGGATCGTAACGCCGTTGAGAAAGAAGAAACATTTGAATTAAGCGCCGCTGCACGCGATCGTTTTCTATTTGAAATTACCATCAACCGACCAACAGATGATGCGATTCGTCGTCAGTTAATTTTTGATCCAGCTTTCCATGATGTGGATGAGTTATTGGCAAGTGTTACTGAACCATTATTAGACTATCGCGAATTAAATGCCTTAGATAAAGCCATTCAGCAAGCCATCTATGTCTCACCTGAAATTGAAAACTACGTGGTGCGTTTATGGGATGCGAGTTGGACGCCGCATGAGCTTGGTATTGAGATGCCCGATATTTACGTAGAGGATCTCGTGGTTGCGGGGGCGAGTGTTCGAGGCATGTCCGCCATGGTACGGGCCGCAAAAGTAGCTGCTTGGTTAGAAGGTCGAGATCATGTGCTGCCTGATGATATTCATACGGTCTTATTGCCATCGATGACACATCGCGTATTTTTATCTCCAGTGTATGAAGGACGTCGCGAACAAATTATGCCGCAGTTTATTAAAGCACTGCGTGATCATATTGCGACACCTTAACCGTTATGGCAATGAAAGACCTGCCACAGCAGGAGTTTGTTTATAAGTTTCCTGGCAAGATATTTGGCCATGTTCCGGGGGCTCATAGTGGGACAGCCCTAGGGAGTGGCGACCGATTTGCTGGTTTTGCTGACTTATTTGACTATCCTGACCCTCGTCGTTTGGATATTCGCGCCAGTCTAAAGAATCAAGCTGCCGATATCACCCAACAGGCACAACAACGCTGGCTGGTAAAACGTTACCAGCAACGTGCCGCAGTCAATTTATGGTTGCTGTCGGATATCAGTGAGTCAATGTCTGTTTCTAGTGTGAATCATCAACGGCTGGCTAAATTAGCTCATATGATTGCGCACAGTGCAATTGGCACCGGTGATAAGTTTGCGATGACGGCGTTTGATAGTGATTGGCGTCAGGATATGACCATTATGCCAACGACTCAGCGCAGTATTCCCCATACCGCAGCTGAACGCTTGATGACTGCTAAAAAACCAGCGGCTGCGGGTTCGGCAGGCTTAATTCAGGCATCAGATCTGATCAGTAATAAACGTGCAATGGTATTTCTAGCATCCGATTTTTGTTTTGACCTGACCATCTTGGAACAAAGTCTTCGCAAATTATCTCAGTACACCATTATTCCCATAGTGTGGCGTCATGATGATGTTGATCATTTCCCATCACATGCTGGCTGGGCTGAAACGCGTGATGCAGAAACCGGTAAACGACACAGTGTCTGGATGCGACCGAGTATAAAAAAACGCTGGCAACAGCAAATGGATGACCATTTCAATCGTTTGTCAGCTTGTTTTATGCGCTACCGCATCAGACCACTCTATGTTGAGGGAGATATCACTCCGCAACAATTGACCGAATATTTTTACGCCATGAAACACTCATAGGGATGCAGACAATGCGCTTAATGACCCTGCTTATTTTATTTATCTTCTCTTCAGTAGTGAATGCTGAAGAGCTCAGTGCCACGCTTGATAGAAGTTGGGGATTACTGATTGGAGATCAAGTTCATCTCACAGTGAATCTTCCGGTTGCTAGCGAGCAATTAGAAAGACAATCCTTACCACAAGATCACAAACGTATCGGGCCTTGGCTTGAATTACTGCGACTTGAAGAAACACATCTACAGTTAGTGATGACCTTCCAAGTGATTAACGTGCCTATGCAGACGCGTCAGGTGATGACGCCAGAGATTGAGTTACGCACAAATGACGGTGATTTTTTAACGGTACCTGCGCTACCGATTGAATTGGGTTCCTTCTTACCTAATGAGCAGGGTCAACAATATCAACCACAAGCTGATGCGACTTTACCCACTCAAAACCAATTGGAGTTAATGCAAATCGAGCTTTATTCGGCTGTGGCTTTGTTTTTATTATCCATTTTTGTATGGTTTGCATGGCATTTTGGCCTTCGACCAAGGCATCGCTTACCGTTTGCACATGCTTTGTTTGAGTTAAATAAACGTCGCTTTTTCGGTAAAAAAGATGCTGATATGGCCAATCGAGTGTGTCATCAGGCATTTAATCGAACGGCTGGTCGGGTGTTAGTGAGCAGCGAGCTGGATGAGCTTTGGCAAAATACTCCCTGGTTATTACCTCTGCAGTCAGATATTGAAGCCTTTTACACGCAGTCTGCATCCCATTATTTCAGCCCTGAAGGAATGGAAGAAGTCAGTTTTAATAGCATCCTAGAATTAATGAAATCATGTCGTGCCAAGGAGAAAATGGCATGAGTCTAGTTGGTTTAGACTGGGGATATCCGTGGTTATTATTGTTCTTACCACTGGCATTGCTTCCTTGGGTCAATCACAACCTCGATAAAACCGTTGCTTGGGTTCATTTAGTGCCTGTTGATCCGCTATCAAATGTCATCAATATCGGTTTAAAACTACTTGCCTCTATTGCAATTGCTAGCTTGATTTTAGCCTTAGCTTCACCGAGTCTGCCTGAACAAAAACAAGAGCGTATCGGTGAGGGGGCTGAAATAGTGCTATTGCTGGATCGCAGTCGTAGCATGGATGATCCCTTTGCTGTTAAAACCCAGGCGGCTTCAGTGAGTGTTGGTGGAAAAAATTCTAAACGAAATGTGGCAAGAGAATACCTAACGGAGTTTGTAAGAAATCGTCCTGACGATCGTTTTGGTTTTGTTTTTTTTAGTACCAAAGCTATAAATTTGCTGCCACTCACGTATGACAAAGAAGCTGTTTTAGCCACAATCAATGCGAATGCATTGGGTAAAGGCTTATCTGATACCAATATGGCGGAGGCTTTATTGAGCAGTGCCAAAATGTTTGAAGGACAACCATACCGTGGCTCACGTATTGTATTGCTGGTGTCTGATGGTGGTCAGATACTCAGTGATGAAGCCAAAGAAAATATAGCTAATTTATACAAAAATATGAATCTGAGTATTTATTGGATTTACTTGAAGTCACGCCAAGAGATGACCTTGGAGGAGAGTGACAACGATAATTTACTTTGGGTCGATATTCCAGAGCGTAAATTGCATAAATTTTTCAAGACGATAGGAGTGCCTTACCGTGCATTTGAGGCTGGCTCATTAAAAAGTTTTGCAGAAGCATTGGCTGAAATCGACCGTCAACACTACGAGACGTTAATCGTAGAGGAAACCCTACCTCACCAACCCAAAGCTGACTTATTTTTATGGCTAGCATTGATTGCCATGCTGATTTTAGCAAGCTCACATCTCTATACCCTCTGGGGAGTTAAAAAAGCGCATGAATAAACCATTACATATTCTACGTATCATTCTGATATTACTGATTATTTCAAGTGCAGTATGGGTGCTGTTATCGGCAATGAATCTTTGGCAAGAAACCAAGCTACAAGCGTATATTTCTGCACCTTCTGACTATGAAGAAATTCCTGCCGATCCACGAGCTCACTTTGTCAAAGCGGCTGACTTAGTTGCGGCTGAAGAAAATGATTTGGCTCTAGAGCAATTAACGCTTATGTTGGGAAACGCTGATCCGACACTGATGGCGTTGGGCTATTACAATCGGGCTAATATAAATCTTCGTCAGGCATTAACCATGGATGATTCCGATGGTCGACAATTGCCACTAGTCGAGCTTGCTAAACAAGATTACCGCAGTGCACTTGAGATGGATCCAATGCTATGGGATGCACGTTATAATTTGGAAGTCGCATTACGTGTTGTGCCAGAAGATCCAGACATTAACCCTGACTTTGAAAAGAACGTCATCAGTAGTCAACGTTCTATTGAAAGTAAAGCCTTTAAGATAGATTTGCCATGAGAGTGAGTTACCAAAAACGCATCTTGTTTACGGCCATTAGCATGCTGATAGCCTTTACTCTTATTGCTGCTGCGTTGTGGTTTCCACTAGTGCCTCGTGACGTTGATATCACTGACAGTATTTTTGTTCTTGATATAACAGACAGCATGAATGTGAAAGACGTAGAAATAGACGGGGAACAAGTGACTCGTTTGGAGTGGGCCAAACAATTCACGAAAGAGACTATTCTCGCCATGCCTTGTGGCTCTCATGCAGGGTTAGCAATCTTCAGCGAATCGCGAAGTTTAATTTTAATAAACCCGGTTGATGTCTGTACGACGTACCATGATTTGACTCAAATGCTAGAGCAAATCAATCCTCATATGGCTTGGGCCCGCTCAAGTGAAGTGTCAAAAGCAACATACACGGCGATTAAACAAGCTAAAAAGATTCAACCGGTTCCATCTATCGTACTGATGACGGATGGGCATGAATCGCCACCACTGAATCCAAAATTATTTCCAAAGTTTGCAGGAACACCTGGGCAAGTTCACGGGGTTCTGGTTGGTATCGGCGGTGATGAGTTGTTACCCATTCCTAAGACTAATCCAGAAGGTGACCTCGATGGTTTCTGGGGTGTGAATGAAGTCATGCAGAAAGATGTATACGCTTCTATGCGTGGTGATCTGCAAGAATATTATGAGAATAAGCCACGAACGGAGCATTTATCGTCACAAAAAAAATCCCATCTAGCCACTCTGGCGGCACGGGTTGGTTTTGCTTTTCTATCATCTCCTGATGATCCGAATGAATTAGTAGATGTCATTAAAAGCGAATCTGAACCAATTGTTCAAACGGTTGATTATGATTTGTATGCCTGGTTTTCAGGGATTGCATTGGTGTTGATACTGCTGGTGTTCTTACCGTACTCCCTATTTTCTAGAAAACGTAATCCTTCGTCAGTACATGACTGATAAACGGAGGCCTATCGAGTTGGTGTTGTTGAGAGAATACAAGGGAGTCATGTGTTCTCACTGAGCTGGGAGCAACCTTTTTATTTCTATTGCTTGCCGTTGGCAGTCTTACCTTGGCTGGTACAAAATACGACAAAGACTGTCGCTTGGCAGGGCTTTATACCTTTAGATGTATGGTCACGGTATCTGCATCTAATGGCAAGATTGTTGATATCAGTTACGATCGTGTTTTTATTACTTGCCCTTGCCGATCCCTATATTCCTGAACAAACCATCGAGCGAACGCGTCAGGGAGCTGAGTTTGTCTTACTGGTTGACCGAAGTCGCAGCATGGATGATCGCTTTGCCCGCAGGCCACTCAATACACTGCCCAGAAAAACCGATGTTAAACGAAGCAAACGTGAGGTGGCGAAAGATTACTTAGCCGAATTTGTCCGTCGCCGTGATGATGATCGCTTTGGTTATGTTTTTTTTAGTACTAAAGCGACTGAGATTTTAAACTTGTCTTATAACAAACAAGCGATTCTGGCGACGATTAATGCGGGGGGATTAGGAAAAGGTATATCAAAAACCGATATCGTACAGGCATTGGATTTAGCTATTTCCATGTTTGAGGATCAGACTTATCGAGGCTCACGCAATATTTTATTGATATCTGACGGCGGGCAAATATTAACGGCCGAACAAAAGAATATGCTTAAACAACGTTTTCAGCAGATGAAAATTAATCTGTACTGGATCTATTTACGTTCAATGCGAGGCATGACGCTTGACCCCAGTGATGATGACAGCATGTTGTGGATTGATATGCCAGAACGAAAACTGCATGAATTTTTTAAAAAACTCGGTACGCCATACCAAGTGTTTGAAGCCGGATCGCTGGAGGAATTTTCTCATGCGATTGATGAAATTGATAAACAACAAACACAAGCCTTGATTGTTGATGAACGTATTCCAAAGCAATACAAACACGATATTTTTTTGTGGCTTGCTTTATTCACTTTATTTCCCATTGTGCTCAGTCGATTATTGACCCTGTGGGGAGCGACACATCACCAAAAGCACTGAATGACAATATCGCATTTCTGAGTGAGCTTTGTTATCTTGTAAGGCTTGATAGCAGCCGAATGTTATCAACTCACCACGCAGGATTCATCTATGCAACTTAGTCTCTGGACCAATGAAATGATGGCCGTTTTAGTCATTTCCAGTCTTTTTCTCGCCCTGGTCACGTATTTGATAACTCGTGTTATTCACACACGCAAAATCACACTCTTATCAGCTCATAACAATCAGCTTGAAGCAAGTAATCAGCAACAGCTTGCAGACATACAACGTCTTCAATCCATGCTCGATGAGTCTCGTCAGCAGCTACACCAGTTTGATTTAGATCTGAGTAGAGCGGAGCAACAACTTCAAACAGCCGCCACAACGGAAAAACGCCTTGAGACCTCCTTGGCCACTGCCAGTGAGCGTCAGCAAGCGCTGCAAAGCTTAGCTGATGAAAGTCGAGCGCAGCACCATCGTTTCGAAAAAGACTTTGAGTCGAGCCAAACCAAACTTCGCTCAACCGAGCAATACCTTG